>JASFIX010000226.1:0-6722 GCA_050122435.1 Desulfobacterales bacterium | reverse complement strand
AATGAGCCGCTCTGGGATAAGGTATTTAACGCACCCTACGGCATTCCCGGAATCGATACGTTATTTAAAATTGTCTACAATGAAGGTATCAACCAGGGCCGTATTACGCTTCCCCGCCTGGTGGAAGTCTTGAGTGAACAGCCTGCAAAAATTTTCGGTTTATATCCGCGTAAAGGCGCAATTGCTGAAGGCTCGGATGCGGATATCGTTCTATTGGATCCTGCAATGCCTTACACCATTCCTGAACAAAACCCGTTTCTCAACGTCGACTACAGCATGTTTTCAGGCCGCAAAGGATTGGGCGCTCCCTCTCTGGTGATGCAGCGCGGCCGGGTATTGATGCAAAAGGGTAAATTGCAGGCACAGGCGGGCCAGGGAACGTATCTTCAGAGATTCAGACAGAAATAAAACTGCACAAAGTCTTCGGTGTCAGGTGTCAGGTGTCAGGTGTCAGGTGTCAGGTGTCAGGTGTCAGGATATGGCAACTGATGATGTTAAAAATTATCAGAATTCGCATTCTATCATCTTTTTCTGACACCTGAAACCTTTATTTTTGAAACCGAAGACTGATATGCTCAATCTTTATTTTATGAATTACTTGTAGGACACAACAGCTAATGCCCCCGCGACACGATATATTACTCAAAAATGCTACGGTGGTGGATCCGGTCAATAGCAGAAATGCGGTGATGGACGTTGCCGTTGCCGATGGCAAGATTGCCGAGATCACCACGGAGATGGATCCTGAACTGGCCAGGGAAGAAGTCGACCTTAGCGGTTTTTATCTCATTCCGGGGATCATCGACCTGCATGTGCATGCATCCTCCTGGCTGGGAGGCAGGTACGGGCACAAAATGATGGCGCTGGCCGGTGTCACGACGGCTCTGGACATGTCCGGTCCGGTAGACAGTGTGGTGGATATGGCCAAAGACTACGGCGTGGGATTGAATCTGGCCTGCCTGCAGTATGTTCGCCCCGGCTATACCGTCAAAACCAATAATCCGGATCGCGCAGAGATTGAAAAACTGCTTGCCGAGTCACGGGCAATGGGCGCTATCGGGTTGAAGATTCTGGGGGGGCACTACCCTTTGACACCGGAAGCTACCGCCCGGATTATCGCTACGGCCCATCGAGAAAATGCCTATCTTGCATTTCATGCCGGCACGCTCAACACCGAATCCGACATTGACGGATTTCACGAAGCGCTTGAGCTTACCCGGAACACCCCCATCCATTTAGCGCATATCAATAGTTACTGCCGCGGCACGGTTCGGCCGGCGATGGCTGAAGCCGAGGAGGCCATCGAGGCCTTAAAACGGCATCGGCACATCTGCTCGGAATCCTATCTGTCGCCGATGAACGGAACCAGCGCCAAATGCGTAAACGGGATTCCCGAAAGTCAGGTAACTATTCGATGCCTGATCGCCGGCGGCTATCCGGAGACCGAGAAGGGGCTGGAGGAAGCCATCATTGCTGGCTGGGCTCAGATTAACATGGAATCCGGCGGCACCATCGTTCTGGCTTCCGGGGAAGAAGCGCTAAACTGGTGGCGGAGCCATGCCACCGATACGACCGTGAGTTTCCGTGTTAATCCGGAAATTCCAAGGCTGCGCCTGGCTTCGGCCAAAATTGATTCGGGCGAGTTTGTAGTGGATTGCATCAGTACCGATGGCGGCGGGATCCCGCGAAATGTCACGGTCGAAATGGGTCTGTCCCTGGTGAAGCTTCAGGTTTTGAGTATGGCGGAGTTTGTAATTAAAACCAGCCGAAATCCCGCTGAAATTCTGGGTCTCAAAAATAAAGGTCACCTGAGCATCGGAGCGGATGCCGACATTTCGGTTTTAGACCTCGCATTCCAGAAACCGGTGATGAGTTTATCCAACGGCACGGTGATTATGCGGGAAGGGCAGGTGTGCGGCCAGGGCTGCCGTATGATCACAACCCCGGCCGGAGAGAAGCATATCCGGGCCAAAGGGCTGCAAACCTGCGTTGTGGATCCTGTGAAGACGGCCTTTTACCGAATGGAGGATAATCCATGAGTAGATTTTTAATGATCGATATCGGCGCCGGCACGATGGATATTCTGGCTTACGATACCCGGACAGATTTGCATTACAAAGCGGTGGTGAAATCACCGGTCCGCTATGTGGCCGAAAAAACCGCCGGTATTTCCGGAAACCTTTTGGTGGTTGGCAGCGAAATGGGCGGCGGGCCGATCACCCAGGTTCTGTTAGAGCGGACTCAGGAGGCGCAAGTCGTGATGTCGCGCGCTGCCTCGGCAACCCTCAATCACGATGTGGAAAAAGTTAAATCCTGGGGCATAAAAGTGGTCGAAGATGACCAGGCGGATCAACTGCGCGATAATCAGGATTACACCCTCATCACATTAAGCGATCTTGAACCGCCGCGAATCGAGCAGATCGTTAAAAGCTTCGGGGTGCCCTATGCGTTTGATGCGGTTGCCGTTTGTGCCCAGGACCATGGGGTGCCTGATCCGGGGATTTCACACCTGGACTTTCGCCACAATATGTTCACAGAGCGCCTGACCCAAAAACCCTATCCGCATACCTTGCTTTATCATTCCAATCAGGTGCCCGACACGATGAATCGCTTAAAATCCATTGCTGATAGTGCCGGACAACTGCCTGCGGCTGAAGTTTATGTCATGGACAGCGGCATGGCGGCCATTCTCGGCGCTTCGCTGGATGGTAACTGCCGTCAAAAGAAGCGATTTTTAGTGCTGGATATCGCCACTTCTCATACGGTCGGTGCGGCGATGGCCGGCGAAGAGATCGCGGGGTTTTTTGAATATCACACTCAGGATATTACGCTTGAGAAACTGGAAGGGCTTTTACGCGATCTGGCGGATGGGAAAATAAGTCATCAGCAGATCCTTTCCGAAGGCGGCCATGGTGCCTTTTTGCGCCAGAGCGTTGGATACAGCAACATCGAAACCATTGTCGCAACGGGTCCAAAACGCAAATTGCTTGAAGGCTCCCATCTGCCGATTGAGTTTGGCGCACCGTGGGGGGACAATATGATGACCGGCACCGTCGGCTTGCTGGAAGCCCTGCGAAGACGCAAAGGGCTTGAGCCGATTGCGTATTTATAATAGAGAAAACATTTGTTTTGGCAATCCAACAATCTGAGCGTGACACGAAATATGCTATTTAGGCACGCTACCCGTTAATCGAAAGGTTGTAAACTATTGCAGATAAAACAAAATATATCCATTATCCGATTCGTTCGTGCTAAAAATATCTTATGGATAATTTTTACCTCCCTGATTTTGCTGGCACTCATCGGTTGTACGACCACGCAGGTATCGCCGCGCTTTAATCCCCGATCGATTAATGAGATTAGATTCCGTGATCGCGCACAATCAGAACATGACGATGAGGTGCGCGTAACTGTTGCTGTGCCGACTGCCGAAGAAAACAAGGCGCTGTTCAATGCAAATTTAGCCCTAAAAGAGATACAACCGATCTGGGTAAAAGTCGAAAACCACAGCGATCGAGCTTATTATCTAATTTCAGCCGCAACCGATCCGAATTACTTTTCACCCAACGAGACCTCCTTTGCCGTCCACGGCGGCCTCAATCGATCCGATCAAAAAGAAATGGAAAACTATTTCAGGTCGATGAATTTCAGAAACCCCATTTTGCCCAACACGGCAGTTTCGGGCTTTATTTTCACGAATCTTGATGAAGGCGAAAAGGTGGTGCAAATCGACCTGATTGCCAGTAAACATATTAAAATTTTTACCTTCTTTGTTCAAATTCCCGGTATACGGGTCGATTACCAGATGGTGGATTTTGACAGCCTCTATACCAAAGAAGAAATGGTGGATTTGAACATACAGGAATTGAGGACGGCACTTGAGAATCTGCCATGCTGCACCACGAATGCGGAGGATACGGATTTTGGAGACCCGCTGAATCTGGTAATTATCGGGGATTTTCTTGATGTGGCTGGCGCTTTCGCGCGACGAGGCTGGCTTCCGGCTGAAGAAACCTACTCGACGGCCATATGGAAAACCATAAAGTCTTTTCTTTTTGGCAAGCGCTACCGGTATTCACCGGTGAGTTCATTATACGCTTACGGCCGCCACCAGGATCTGGCCCGCCAGAAACCGCGCCACAGTATCCATGAAAGAAACCACTTGCGCTTATGGTACAGCCCGATGCGGTTTGAAGGTAAGTCAGTGTTTGTCGGTCAGGTCAGCCGCGACATTGGTGTCCGTTTTACCACCAAAACCTGGCCGCCGGTCACCCACAAAATTGACCCGGATATCGACGAAGCCCGCCATGCACTTATCGAGGATTTGCTGTTCTCTCAAACACTTGCCAAAATCGGCTTTGTAAAAGGGGTGGGACGGGCAACGCCTTCCAGACCAAGACAGAATCTGACCGGCGATCCATACTTTACCGATGGATTGCGCATTGTGCTGATTCTCGATAAAGGGCCCATCTCCATGAATCAGATTGAAGGACTCGACTGGGAACACCCCCGGACATTTCAAATATCGGACTAATGCGTAATTATTTCAGGTGTAAAGGCCTTTGACTCGCAGGATGATGGCAGGCGCCTGTGGCCATATAAGAGGCTCCAATGAAGAAAAAGATGATTATTCCCGCAATTGTTTGTTTTATCACTGGCTTAATGTTCAATGCCGTTCCGGCTAAACTTCCGGCCGAAACCGCATTTGTAACCATTGGATCCGGCGATTTTACCGGCGTCTATTTTCCAACCGGATTGACAATCGCTAAGATGATCAACAAGAAGCGCAACCAATCCGGAATCCGGGCGACAGTTGAATCTACCCGCGGCTCGGTCTTCAACCTCAATGCGATCATGGCCGGTTACCTGGAATTTGGCCTGGCCCAGTCGGACATCCAACATCAGGCCGTCAATGGCTTGGTCGAATGGGCGGAAAAAGGTCCTCAAAAAGAACTGCGTGCCGTATTCAGCATCCACCATGAATCGGTGTGCTTGGTGGCCGCAATCGATGCCGATATAAATACCATAACAGATCTAAAAGGGAAAAAAGTCAATTTGGGAAACCCAGGCTCCGGCCAGTACCAGAATGCCATTGATGCCCTGCAGGCTGCGGGCCTCAACCCAAATTATGATATCGATGCAGAAAAAGTAAAAGCCGCCGCTGCTCCGGTTCTGCTTCAGGAAAACCTCATTGATGCGTTTTTCTGCACCGTGGGGCATCCGAGCGAGACGCTCAAAAAGGCAACTGCCGGCGAGCGTAAGGTCCGTTTCATCCCAATTACTGGCACCGGCATCGACCAGGTGGTCGCTGATCAAATTTATTACACCAAAACAACGGTTCCGGTGGCCCAATTCTATCCGGGTGCAGAAAATCCGGTAGAGGTGAAAACTTTCGGCGTCATGGCCACCCTGTGCACTTCCTCCAAAGTTCCGGATTCCGTGGTTTACACCATCACCAAAGAAGTATTCGATAATTTCGCTGAATTTAAGAGACAGCATCCGGCTCTTGGGGATTTGACAGAGGAAGACATGCTCAAGGGGCTAAGCGCACCGCTTCACCCTGGGGCAATGAAATATTTCAGGGAAGTCGGTTTGTTGCGGTAATCCGGCTTGCTGGAAGCCCTGCGAAGGCGCAAAGGGCTTGAGCCGATCACTTATTTATAAGAGAGCATGCCGATGGAAATCAGATCGACCGAGGTGGTGGTTGTAGGGGGAGGCATCGTCGGATGTGCGTCCGCCTATTATCTCGCCAAAAAAGGTGTGTCGGTAATCGTGTGTGAAAAGGGGAACGTGGGGCTTGAGCAATCCAGCCGCAACTGGGGTTTTGTGCGTCAGCAGGGCCGGGATGCGGCCGAGCTGCCCTTAATGATGGCCTCCAATCGTATCTGGCAGGGCCTGGAAGCGGAGTTACGGGCCGATCTGGAGTGGATCCAGGGTGGCAACCTGGTGTTGGCATATGATGATAAGCGTCTTGAGCAATTTGAACAGTGGCTGCCCCTGTCAAAAGAGCATGGCCTGGACTCGCGTTTGCTGACTTCACAGCAGCTCCGGCAGCTTGTACCGGCTGTGAAATCCAGAATATTGGGCGCCATGTTCACTCCCGGCGACGGTCAGGCCGAACCCCTAAAGGTTTGCCCGGCATTCCAGCAAGCTGCTCAGAAAGAGGGGGCCCGGTTCGAGACCGGCTGCGCCGTAGAGGGAATTGAGCTGCAAAACGGAGCCGTGTCCGGTGTGTACACCGAACAAGGCCATATCCGGGCATCGACCGTTGTGTGCGCAGCAGGGGCCTGGTCGACCCGCCTGGTGCGTCCCCTGGGCGTCCGTTTGCCATCTCTGTGGGTCAAGGGCAGTGTGGCCCGAGTCGCACCGGTGCGCGAGCTGACTGCTGCCGGCGTGTGGGGACGGGCCGCGTTTCGCCAGCGCCGCGACGGCCGCCTATACATGGCCTTGGGGATCGAAAGCGAGCATCCGCTTACAGTCGACAGCCTGCGGTTTCTGCCGGCCTTTTTGGCAGCCTACCGTTACAACAAGACCAAGGTCAAATTCAAACTGGGGCGCCTGCTGGTCGCTGATCTGTTGGGCCGCCTGAATGATTACAAACGCTACCGCGTTCTGGATCCGCCGCCTGCTCGAAAGGAAATCGAACAGGCTGTCGGCTATATGCAGGCCGAATATGAGGGTTTGGACAGTCTAACCTTGGAACAAATTTGGGCCGGCTATAT
>JASFIX010000225.1:0-6733 GCA_050122435.1 Desulfobacterales bacterium | reverse complement strand
GCGATTTTAAAAAATGCACCATGTGTGGTCACCAATGGCAGTCGCGTGAAGATTTTCTGGAAGATCCTTCAACCGACATGATTGGTTACCAGGTTAATTTTGAGCAGCTAGATCTGGGTTTCTTTCTATTCAATCATTTAGAATGTGGCACAACCCTCGGCATTCCCGCCGGCAAATTCAAGGATCTTTACAATGGGCCGGTTTTTTCAGATCGACTTACGGGTACAAAAGAATGTCAGGAATATTGCCTGCATGAAAACGAACTCGATCCCTGTCCGGCTAAATGTGAATGCGCCTATGTTAGAGAAATAATGCAGGTGGTGCGTTTCTGGCAGAAAAAGAAATAATTTAGAATTGAAAAAAATGTTTGCCTATGCGTTAACCAGAAAACCCGGCCGAAATTTTTCCCAGGGTCTTACGACGTCAAACCTCGGCCCACCGAATTATGAACTGATTTTAAAGCAGCACGCATCCTATGTGGATGCCCTGAAGACTATCGGAGTCGATGTCATCGAACTCGATCCTCTGCCGGATTATCCGGACGCTCATTTTGTAGAAGATACTGCAGTGGTAATGCCGGAGGTCGCCGTCATTACCCGACCCGGTGCAGCGTCGAGACAGGGCGAAGAAGAATCAATTGCTGACGTTCTGAAACAATATCGCGAGGTTGAATACATTCAAAACCCCGGTGCGCTGGATGGCGGGGATGTTCTAATGATCGGCAATCGCTTTTTTATCGGGATCTCAGAGCGTACCAACCTGGAAGGCGCCGAACAATTGGGCCGGATCCTGGAAAAATATGGAAAGACCTGGACATCCATTCAGGTTGGCGCCGGCTTGCATTTCAAATCCAGTGTTAATTATAGCGGTAAAAACAGCATACTCGTTACACAAGATTTTGCAAACCATGAAACACTTAACGAATACGACAAACTCGTTGTTGACAGGCAAGAAGAATATTCCGCCAACTGCCTCTGGATAAACGATCATCTCTTAATGCCCAGCGGGTTCCCGAATACGAAAGCAAAGCTGAAAAGCCTGAGGCTGCCGATTATCGAACTGGATGTAAGTGAAATGCAAAAGATGGATGGGGGTTTGACTTGTCTGTCTCTACGGTTTTAAAAAGGATTCCAATGACACCGTAAGTCGTCAATAATCAGCTTCATATTGTCTTGAGCAAAATAGGTTGGCCCGTTGCGCCCGTTTCCGGTTGGCCGGTTAAATGAAATTGATAGCATGTCTTCTTAACCGGCTCAACGGGAAAACCGGCTCAACCGGCTAACCGACACAATGCGTTGAATAATAACGAATAACCTCAAAAAAGTAACGGTAAATGATGCACAATATTAACGTCGAGGATCTACGTAAATTTGCGGAAGAATATGTTGCAGCCGAGCCGGATCGTATCGGCACGCAAGGTTTCTGGCAAACACCGCTGTTGGTGAGTGCCTCCATTGATGAGCGTTTCGATATTTTGCCACAGGTGGCATTTAACGAGCACATGCATCCCCATGATTTGCTGCCATCCGCCAAATCATTGATTGTCTTTTTTGTTCCGTTTAAACGCGCGCTGGTAAAAGAAAATAAAAAAGGCGATCGACCCTGCCGCAACTGGGGCCTGGCCTATGTTCAGACCAACGATTTAATCAACCGCTTAAGCCAGGAGATCGAAAAATTACTCGCAACCGATGGCCTTAAATCCGGCTTAACACCGACTACCCATAATTTCGATGAAGACCTACTAATGGCCCGCTGGTCACATAAGCACTTGGCTCATCTGGCGAATTTAGGGCGATTTGGCACCCATTGTCTGATGATTACACCGGCTGGTTGTGCCGGTCGTCTGGGAAGCCTGGTCACAGAGGCCGATTTGGGTGATCATCCGGTGATTGAAACAGATGAGGCCTGCCTGTTAAAAGCCGGGAAGAAATGCGGGAAATGCATTGAAGCCTGTCCGGTGGACGCTTTGGCTGAGAATGAGTTTGCAAGGCATACGTGCTGGGATCGGCTGAACGAAAATCGGAGGATTTTAGATTATTTCTCGGATTTGCCCGAGACCACCGATGTCTGCGGCAAGTGTGGTGCATTAGTGCCCTGCAGTTTTTTAAATCCAGTTGCAAAACTAAAATGAGCTAAAATGCTAAAATTATAGCCCACCGCAGAGGCGCAAAGGGCGCAGAGGGAAAATTTCTTTATAGAAAAACTCTGCGGGCTCTGCGTCTCTGCGGTTAAACATATAAAAATGACAGAATTCCTTAACTTTAGGAATTAGTGACAGCATTCTGCTGCTTGAAAAAGCAGGGATAATGGGTTATGAAAAGCACAGATAACAAGACCTCATAAGAAACGTGATTGAAATGTTATTTTGAAGGAGGGAAACAGTTAGATGGGCAAAGGTGATAGACGCACGAAACGGGGGAAGTTATTTCGCAAGTCCTATGGAGTCAAAAGACCGCGCAAGAAAAAAACAAAAAGCGAACAAAAAAAATAGCCCGGGGCGCAAACAGACTTTAAACGACCTTCCGATAGACCCACGGAATTGAAAGGTGCCGTTGCATATTTGAAACCGCTGACGGCATTTTTTCGTGAGAACCCACAATCAAATACCCACCTGGCGCAAGGGACCTGATAATTCTTTTGAGGCCCTCTATTTTTAAATGTGCCTTGTAGTAGGTTAGCAGGTTGTTTCTTATAAAGATAATATCAAATGCCGATCCGGGAGGATCGCTGAAAATATCCTGAACCTTCCATTCAATACCCTTTTTAAAGGCTGACTTTACATCAAAACGATTGCCGTTTTTTCTAATATCAAAATACTGCTCCCGAATTTCCTGGGGAACCTCCTTCATACTGCTTTTGGCATATTGCCCTACCCTGGCTTTATCGATATAATCCGGATGAATATCGGTTGCCACAAGCTCCAATTCAGGCAATTTCTGGTATTCTATATTCAAGCGATTCCAGACGATCTTGAAGCTATACACCTCTTCTCCACGCGCACAGCCTGCTGACCATACCCGCAATGCGTTCTTTTCTCTTTCAATTATGGGAGGCAAGAGATCTTCTGCCAGATTGTACCAGAGTTGTCGGTCCCGCAAAAACCGGCTGATAGAAACGGTCATCCGTTTTTCACATTCCTGCCGCAGTTCAACGCTTTGATTCAGCAGATCCAGATAGGCATCGATACGGGTGCATTTTAATTCCTGCATATGCCGCGATATGCGCTTTTTGACACCTTTTCTGACCTTGCGATACCCGGTCCAGGAAAAATCAAAAAAATCCAGTAATTGGCGAAATTGATCGTCGTCCATAGGTTTCAGTTTAAGGTGTCAGGATCGGTTATTCAAGGAAATAAATATGGCACTGGAATGGAAATGATGAATTGAAATGCCTTGCACGAAGGCACTGATCCCGCTAATAAGTATGGTAGGCCCTAAAAAACAGTTCCATTAGAAACAGGTAATAAATTTATAAATCATGAATTTCGCCGGTGTGGATGCCTGCAAAAAAGGGTGGTTTGCCGTAGCGCTTGATCGACAGGGCAATTGGGATATCGGTATTTTTAAAGGCATTGTTGATTTTTGGCGCGCATTTGAAACCGTTTCCTTGGTATTAATCGACATACCGATTGGCCTGCCCTATTGCAAGAAACGCAGGTGCGACATTGAAACACGGAAATTATTGGGCCCCAGAGCTTCAAGCGTTTTCCAAGTACCCTGCCGGGAGGCCCTTCAAGCAAAAACCTATGGCCAAGCCTGCCGGATAAATCAGCAGGTGATGGGCGTCAAGCTTTCGATCCAAACATGGAATATATCTGCCAAAATTGTTGAAGTCGACCGATTTTTGCGCAATAACAAACTGGCGCAACGCCGGATTAGAGAATCGCATCCGGAACTATGTTTCTGGGGACTCGCCGGTGGACATCCTATGGCCTATTCTAAAAAAAGGCCTCAGGGTTTTACGGAAAGGTATTCAATCCTAAAAAAAGTATATCCAGAAACCAACGCCGTTGTCGAAAATGCCTTGAAACGATTTATGCGTAAAGATTTGGCCCGTGATGATATACTGGATGCGATCGTACTGGCTGTTTCCGCCAAGCTTCCTTTAAGATCGATGCGGACCGTTCCCTCAAATCCACCCAGGGATAAAAAGGGTCTCCCAATGGAGATCGTATATTTCTACCAGAAATAGCGGTAACGCTATGAATTTTGTATCGTCAAGGCGCAATTATGCTATTGATTGGTTACGGGTTTTTGCAGTGAATTTATTGCGGTTCTTATGTGGAATGAAAATAAATATCTAGCAACAAAAATGAAATTGGAGATAAATAATGGAAGCAAAATTGAGAGACGCTTTATTTAGGGCTGTAGAAAAGGAGCCATTTGCACAAGCGTTTAACATTGCTCTGCTAGAATTAGAACAGGGGTATTCCGTGGTGGAAATGAAATATGACCCGGATCGCATGGGCAATATTTATCAACATGCTCATGGGGGGGCGCTGTTTGGACTGATTGACGAAGCATTCGAGGCCGCCTGTCAAACCGAAGGAACCATAGCCGTGGCCTTGAATATAAATGTGACTTATGTGACCAGTCCAAAAGCCGGCGCACGGCTGCGCGCGGTCGCGCGTCAAGTCAGTCAAACCAAAAAAACCGCTAGTTATGATATCAAAGTCACCGATGAGACCGACACCCTGATTGCCTCATGTTCAGCGCTGGCTTATCGAACGGGGAAGCCCATTCCTTTTCTTTAAAACGCGCAAGGACGTCTTGATTGAATAAATATTGCTAGATATTTTTTCTTGACAAATTTCGTTTGGCACTGAAATGATTCGATCGGTTTTTGCTAAATACCTTATCAAATAGGAGGTGCGTATGTTGGGCGGATACATGGGAAAAATTTTATTTGTAAACCTTACATCATCCGAGATTATTGAAGAACAGCTTGATGAGAAAATTTACCGTGATTATCTCGGCGGTTTTGGATTGGGCGCCCATATTCTTTTCAACCGACAGCTGAGAGGTGTCAACCCTTTAGGACCGGGGAATATTCTTGGCTTTTTAACAGGCCCTGTAACCGGAACGACGGTTCCTTTTTGCGGAAGATTCACCGTTATCGCCAAGTCTCCTCTGACAGATACCTGGGGTGATGCAAATTCTGGTGGGGATTTCGGTCCATACCTTAAGTTTTCCGGGTACGATGCTGTTTTCTTCACCGGCGCTTCAGAAAAGCCCGTGTATCTTTTTATCGATGAAGGGAAGGCCGAACTTCGAGACGCGCAGTTTATCTGGGGAAAGGATACTCACGACACCGAGGATCTGTTGAAAGGTGAACATGGCAAAGACCTGCGCGTTGCCTGTATCGGTCCTGCTGGAGAAAGAATCTCCTTAATATCAGCCGTTATTACAAACAAAGGGAGGGCCGCAGGGCGTTCAGGAATTGGGGCCGTCATGGGTTCAAAAGGGCTTAAAGCCTTGGCGGTTCGAGGCAAAAAAAAGGTGCCCGTCGTTGAAAAAGAAAAATTGGATCATTTGCGCAAAAAATATTTGCCCGAAATGAAAAAAAACCCCTGGTATTCATTCTTCCACGATATCGGAACCTGCGCCATGATCCCCGGCTCGGTGATGAACGGACGCCTTCCGATCAAGAATTGGGCCGGAAGCATTCTTGACATGCCTGATCTGGAGGAAATTTCGGGTGAAAACTTTGTCAAAAGACAAGAGAAACGATATGGATGCTGGAATTGTCCCATGCACTGTGGCGGAATCATGAAAGAGGGTCTGGGCCAATACAAATTTGCTGCAGGTATCCATAAACCAGAATACGAGACCATTGGGGCATTTGGCAGCATGTGTCTAAATAGCGATCCGGATTCTATTATTGTCGCCAACGATATTTGTAATCGTCATGGTCTGGATACCATATCAACCGGTTGTACCATTGCCTTTGCGATCGAATGCTTTGAAAATGGAATTATTGGTGAGAAAGATACGGATGGTATTGAGCTCACCTGGGGAAATCACAGCGCGATCATCGCGATGGCTGAAAAGATGGCGAGAAGAGAAGGTTTCGGAAATATATTAGCCGATGGCGTCAAGCTGGCTGCTGAAAAAATTGGCAACGGAGCAGATAAATATGCAATCCACATCAAAGGCCAGGAGCCGCCAATGCACGATCCTCGGGCCCAGATCCGTCTCGGTCTGGGTGCCACCTATAAGGCTGCGCCAGCTCCTGCACGCCATACACGGGCTTCCGGCGAGGGTGAATTCCGGCACCCGGACCTTGGAGAGCCGCCCTATGATCTAGATTCCTTCGAAAACAGAGGGGGTGAGCAAAAGCGTATCATGAGCCTGACAAACGCGGCAACAAGTGCGGGATTCTGTCTGTTCGGCCATATAACGATTCCTGTAAATGCGACCCACGAGTTTATTGGCTGTGTGACTGGATGGGATATCGATTTCGATGAATTAATATTGATTGGTGAGCGAATTGCGAATGTCCAGCAGGCGTTCAACATCCGGGAAGGATTAAACCCTTTGGAATTTCATGTTCCCGATCGAGTATACAAGACGCCGCCTCCAGAGAAGGGGCCCCTTGAGGGAAGACACTGCGACATCGATCTTTTGGTTAGAGACTGGTATAAGGAAATGGATTGGGACATTCACTCCGGGAAGCCCAGAAAGAAAAAACTGGAGGCCTTAGGCCTCAAAGATGTAGCCAAAGCGCTGTATTG
>JASFIX010000224.1:0-6733 GCA_050122435.1 Desulfobacterales bacterium | reverse complement strand
TTGTCCGCCAGGGAGATCTGGTCATTACCATCTCCACCTCCGGTAAAAGTCCTGCGCTGGCAAAACACCTGCGGCAAAAACTCGAAACTCAGTTCGGCCGAGAATATGCTGATTTTCTAGCTTTAATGGGTGCCGTCCGCCAAAAACTGCTGAGCCAAGCCCATGAACCAGAGGCGCATAAAGCCTTATTTAATCAATTGATCGACAGCGATCTCATTCAGTTAATGCAGGCCGGCAAAACAAAAGAAATAAATTCAATTCTTTATAAAATTTTAGGAAAAGGATATAAAATCGAAACGCTGGTATAAGCTATCGCTTATAGGTTGAGCGCCTTGTTCTGTTAGCCCGTTGCGCCCGTTGAGCCCGCAAAAAAAATAATCAGATTTTTTCCCATTTTAACGGGCACAACGGGAAAACCGGCTTAACCGGCCAACCGAATGTGGAGTATTAATGGAATCCATCATCTTCGTTAGCATTTTATTATATTTGCTCAGCAGCGCCGGCTATTTTGCCTATCTGTTTACCCAGAAGGACTACCTGCAACGGGCCGGCTACTTTATGCTGCTGATCGGATTTTTGTTTCATACCTTGACCATCGTTTATGGCTTCATCAAGTCCGGACACATACCGGTCAGCAATATGCATGAAACGCTTTCTTTTGCCGGGTGGGCAATGGCCGGCGTCTTTCTGGCGATTCAACTAAAATTTAACTTAAAAATTCTGGGAATATTTGCAGCACCAATCCTGGCCCTGATCATGTTAGTCGCCTCCCAGCTTCCCAATGAGCCGGCCCAGACAACCAAAATATTTAAGAGCTTCTGGTTGATAAGTCATGTGACGGTCATCTTCATCGGTGAGGCGGGTTTTGCCCTGGCTTGCGGGCTGGGAGTGTTTTATTTGTTGCAAGAAAATGAAATTAAAACAAAAAAACATCGATTCTTCTTCAAACGTCTGCCTTCTTTAGAAATGCTGGACAACATCGGGTATGTCTGCATTGTCGTGGGCTTTACCATGCTCACCCTGGGCCTTATAACCGGCTTTGTCTACGCCAAAGCTGTCTGGGGCCGGTTCTGGAGCTGGGATCCCAAAGAGGTCTGGGCCGGAATCACCTGGCTGTTTTATGCGGTCCTGCTGCACGAAAGACTGACTGTGGGGTGGCGGGGGCGACGCTCCGCCATTATGGCCATCATCGGCTTCGGGGTACTGATTTTTACTTTTCTGGGCGTCAATCTTTTTATGGAAGGACATCACGAACCGTTTACCAGGTTTTAGGTTGACCGGTTGAGCCAGTTGAGCCAGTTGGGTCCGTTAAAAAGGAAAAATTGTCTTATTTCAATTTTTTTACCGGCAAACGGGCTAACGGGTAACGGGCTCAACCCATTACCATTAGAAGCATTTTTAGACAGACACCAATACACGTGTCGTTATGTTGGATATCATATTACTGGGCATAAATCACAAGACCGCTTCCGTTGAGGTCAGGGAGTGTATCGCCTTTGCGGAGGATGAGACCAAAACGGCCCTGCATTCGCTGGTGGGAAATTCCTTCATAAAAGAAGCCCTGCTTTTTTCAACCTGCAATCGGGTGGAAATATTATTGGTAACCGATAACAAAGACCGGGCGGTTGAAGAGACCAAAGGGTTTATCGCCGAATTCAATAAGATACCGCTGGAAAAATTTGAAGATGCCCTTTACATCCATGAAGGCGATGATGCAGTGCGTCATGTGTTCCGCGTGGCCTCGAGTCTGGATTCTATGGTGGTAGGTGAGCCTCAGATTCTGGGACAGGTAAAAGAAGCCTACCGAACGGCCACCGATGAAAAAGCTTCCGGTGTCATCTTAAACCGCTTATTGCACCGTACCTTTTTTGTCGCCAAAAGAATCCGCACCGAAACCGGCATCGGGGATCGAGCAGTTTCCATCAGCTATGCCGCCGTTGAACTCGCCCGCAAAATTTTTGGGGTGCTGGCGGACAAAACGGTTATGCTCATCGGCGCCGGCGAAATGGCCGAATTAGCGGTTGAGCACCTCATCCGCAACAAAGTCGTCAAGGTATGGGTCGCCAACCGGACTTTTGAAACGGGAGTTGAACTGGCCAAACAATTCAACGGCCAGGCCATTCGATTCGAGGAGATTCCGGAGAGTTTAAAAACGGTAGACATCATTATTAGCTCGACCGGTGCCTCCGATTATGTGATCCAACGCGATCAGGTTAAAGGAGTGCTGCGCAAACGAAGAAATCGACCTTTATTTTTTATCGACATTGCGGTCCCCCGGGATATCGATCCGGAAATCAATCGCCTCAACAATACCTATGTCTATGACATCGATGACTTAAAAGGAGTGATTGACGAAAACGTTGAAGATCGCCACAAAGAGGCAATTAAAGGCGAGCGCATCGTTGATGAGGCCGTTATTCGGTTCCGCGAATGGTATGAAAGCCTGGATGTGGTTCCAACGATTGTCGCCTTGCGAAACAAAATGGAATCCATTGCTGCAGCGGAACTGAAAAAAACCCTGCAATCCAGCATGATCTCTGAGCAGGATGCAGCCGCACTTCAAAAAATGGCGGATTCGCTGATCAACAAAATTTTGCACGATCCCACCCGGTTTTTGAAACGCAACGGCATGCGTGAAGATAAATCTTTTTATATCGATACAGTCAGAAAACTGTTTAAGCTGGATGAATAAAAACTGTCCGTTGTCAGTGGTCAAAAATGTTTGTTGTCAGTTGTCCGTGGTCCGTTGCAAATTCATAACCCGTACAAAGTACTAAGCTCAGCAAGATGATCTATCGGGGATTTTTTCAACCCTTCAAATTAGGTCATGCAACGGACTAATAATCAGGAGGATTTATTTTGAAAAAAACAGCATTTCTTTTTCCCGGTCAGGGCTCCCAGAGTGTGGGTATGGGGCAGGAATTTTATCAGGAATACGATGTTGTCCGTGAAGTTTTCGATATGGCTGAAGAAACGGCCAAAATGAATATCTCCACACTTTGTTTCAAGGGGCCTATGGAAGAATTGACCCAGACGGTCAACCTGCAGCCCGCGGTCACAACCGTTAACCTGGCCTGTCTGGCGGTTCTAAAAAAAGAGGGCATTGACTATGATTCTTGTGCTGGCCACAGCCTGGGCGAATATAGTGCCCTTCATGCTGCCGGTGTTTTTTCGGCTGAAGACACCATCAAGCTGGTACACAAAAGGGGCGAACTCATGCATCGGGAATCTACTAAAAATAAGGGTGCCATGCATGCCATCGTCGGATTGCCGATTGCCGAAGTTGACGATCTTGTTGCCGAAGTTCAGTCGCAAGGCGTTGTATCGGTGGCCAACCACAACAGCGAGCTTCAGATTGTGATCACCGGTTCACCCGAGCCGGTCGAAAAAGTCTCGGCCCTGGCCACGGAAAAGGGGGCCAAGGCCATACCGCTGAAAGTCAGCGGCGCATGGCATAGTGAACTCATCAAAGGCGCCGAGCAAGAGTTCATAGAAGTTTTAGCCCAAATCGACTTTAGTCCCCCTGAAAAATCCATTATTCTTAATGTTGCGGCAGATATCTGCACTGCAGCCGACGAAATCAAAGACATCATGGGTCGACAGCTTTGCAGCCCGATAAAGTGGTATGATTCCATGGAAAAAATGAAGGAAGCGAAGGTTGGAACTTTCGTGGAAGTCGGACCGGGAAGGGTCTTGGCGGGTTTGTTAAAAAAAATCTTACCATCTGATTACCCGGCAAAGGTTTACAATATCAGCAATATGAAACAACTTGAAAAGTTTATGAATGAAAACATATAGCTCAGGGGGTATTTGTTAAGTAGAAAAAAACCATATATTTTATCAACAATCACCCTCGTGGTATAGGTTAACGCTTGGTGCGGCTTACTGCTTTATCTCTCCTCCTCCTCTTCCGGTTCGGCCCACACGATGTGCTCTTTATTTATAAACATGACTTTGCCCTTGCTTTCCTTTGACATGACCTCAACCATGATCAAAAATTGTGCGGTCGCTTTTGTAAATAAATCCGAAACCCTTTGTTTGTTAGCCAGATTGACCTTGCCGTGAATTGTCGAGCCATCCGTGGTTTTAATGGTAATGGATCGGTACTCGGTGTTCTGGTAGATTCGACTTTTCATCATTTTAAACTCCCCGGTTATTCTTTATAAACTGCTTGCATTTATGGTTTTATAAGCGTTGGGCTTTTACCACGAAGGCACAAAGCCACAAAGTGTTTAAAACCTTTTTAATATCCTCTTCTTTGTGTTTTTCGTGACCTTTGGGTTTTATATAGATTAGTATACGCCATGTTGGTACAATTTTCATCACAAAAATTGGATAGCGACTGAAAAATCCGCCAAGCCAGACAGATCTAAATATATTCTTATATCGGTAATTTAGACGGAAATCTGAAGAACTCATCAAAGTGCAACGCGGCAACAGGAATTAGTGAAGGTGTTGAAACCGGTTCTAAAGTTTTGGTATAATCCAACCGATAGATCTAATACTGAGTTTTTACTAAAGATGCAATAACAATCTGTAATAATTGTTAATTTATTTAGCCCTCATTTGCCGGCGCCGGATTTTGACCGGTGATGAATGAGACCAATTCTGAGGCTGCAATTCGGGTATGGATTGATCCATGGGAAGATGAATGCTAATATCGCCACTAAACTATTGATTTGAAATTTGTGGGTCATATATAATCGCATCGTGGGCAAAATAGAATCATTACAAAAAAATGAAAAAACCACAATTAATACTTTACAGGTAAATTGAGTTGTGTTAGTTAATGCAATTTTTGAAAGACCGCATTTATATAGAGAGGACACAGGCTAGGGGTTTCGTTATGAAAAAGAAAGATAAAGAAAATTTCAAAAAATTGCTGACAAACTGGCTGGAAGAGCTTTTGGATCAAGCTGGAGACACGGTGTCGGGCATGACCGTGCCGAAAGAAAATTTTCCGGACCCGACTGATCGTGCCGCCCTTGAAGCCGACCGTAATTTTATGCTGCGAATACGGGATAGAGAACATAAACTGATCAAAAAAATTAAACAGGCCCTCGGCCGAATTGAAAATGACACTTACGGAATTTGTGAATCCTGTGGAGAAGATATCTCGTTGAAACGGCTAAAAGCCCGGCCGGTCACAACTCAGTGCATCGATTGTAAATCCAAAGAGGAGGCGTTAGAAAAGGCTCTTGGATTGTAATCATCATCTGGGCATAGACCTCCACATACATTCAACCGCCTCAGATGGATCCTTTACACCTGCAGAAATTCTCGAACACGCCCAAAAGCTCAATCTCGCCGCAATCGCCATAACGGATCATGACGCCATAGATGGATCAAGGGAGGCGCTGCAGAGCGGCATACCGCCTTCCCTTAACTTTCTAACCGGGGTCGAGATCAGCGCGGCACATCCCCCATTTTTTCCCGGCTCCGGAAGTTTTCATATACTAGGTTATAATATCAATCTTGATAATCGCGAATTAAATCAAGCGCTGAGCAAACTCCAGGATGCCAGAAAAAATCGTAATCCCGCTATCTTGACACTTTTAAATAAATTAGGATTCCAGATTTCTTTAGAAGAGGTCAATCAGGAGGTTGGAGAAGGCCAGCTCGGCAGGCCTCATATCGCCTATGCCATGGTGAAAAAAGGTTTTGTGGCGTCCATCGATGAAGCATTTGATAAATATCTGGGGACAAACGGACCGGCATATGTGGATAAGTATCGTATTGAATGTGAACAGGCGATTAACATCATCCGGGCGGCCGGTGGAGTTCCTGTTCTGGCGCACCCTGCACTTTTGAATATTGAAGATGATCAACAATTAGATGCGCTTGTTCAAAATTTAATAAAAATAGATCTCGCAGGCATAGAGGTATATTACCCCGAACATTCACCTCAACAAATACGCCAATACACGGAAATGGCTGGCAAGTATGGGCTGTTGATGACCGGCGGCACAGATTTCCACGGGGCCATAACGCCTGAAATAAAAATGGGATCAGGAAAAGGGACGCT
The DNA here is from genome assembly GCA_050122435.1 of Desulfobacterales bacterium. Lineage (GTDB taxonomy): Bacteria > Desulfobacterota > Desulfobacteria > Desulfobacterales > JAHEIW01 > JAHEIW01. The sequence goes on along the minus strand of JASFIX010000224.1, from coordinate 708 downwards.
GTTTGTCCCGTATCTGCTGTATGAAAAATTACTTGGTGCCCATAAACAAAAATAGGACTATTTATGGAAAGTGCCAATCAGCTCAATATCGAACAAAAGCTCGGATATCAGTTTCATTCAAAAGACCTGCTGGAAGAAGCCTTAAGGCACAGCTCTTATGTCAATGAACAGTCGGACGAGGAGCTGCGGGACAATGAGCGCTTTGAGTTCCTGGGCGACGCCGTATTAAACCTGATTGTCGGTCATATCTTAATGGAGCGCTATCCGCACTTAAAAGAGGGTGACCTTTCAAGAACCCGCGCCAATCTGGTCAATGAAACCCATCTGGCCATTATGGCACGCTCAATCGACCTTGGTGCAGGCCTTCAACTGGGCAAGGGTGAAATTCAAACCAACGGCATGGAGAAAAATTCGATTTTAGCGGGAGCTTTTGAAGCATTGATGGCCGCTGTTTATCTGGATGGCGGTTTTACAGCTGCCTTTAAAATAATAGAAAATAATTTTGTTCCCTTTCTGGATCAAATTCACTCGGCTGTCGACAGTTACGATTACAAAAGCCGGCTACAGGAATTAGTTCAGGAAAAACACGGTGAAATACCGTATTATAAAGTCGTTCGTGAGGAAGGGCCGGATCACGATAAAACCTTCTGGGTTTCCGTAAAGGTTTTTGATATTGAAACGGAAGGCACTGGCAAAAGCAAAAAAACG
>JASFIX010000223.1:0-6766 GCA_050122435.1 Desulfobacterales bacterium | reverse complement strand
GCGTTCAGGATATAGAGAACGGCATTGGCATCTTCCACGGCACTGCGGAAGGTATCAGGATTGTCGGCCACTCCGTCCTCACCTGTCACCGCCACGACCTTCTGGCTAGCGTCATCAGCAAATCCGATCCACTGGGCCGAGTGCACAGTTACACTCTCGTCGGTAACCGCCGTTCCCCAAAGAAGCAGCGCCTTGGGTTGAAAACCGATACCCTCAACAGAAAAGGTGCCCGTGGTTCCCGGCGTCTTGAAGGTGCCCGTTGTAGTCCGGACGTCGGGTCCGGGCGTATACTTCTCGATTTCGTGGTCCAGATCACAGGGGGCCGTTCCGTCGCAAGTCGTATTATCCAGTCCCCGGAAGACAATGTCGTAACCGCTGGAGTGCTCGATACGACCACTGGGTGCCGCCGCTAACCAATCTCCGGATAGCTCAACAAGAACCGGAAAATCATCCAGGTACCCGCTTGACCCGCCGACCTCGTCCCCGTCGACAGTGATCCAACGACGGTAACAGTACCCCTGATAACACTGCTGACCGCCAACAGAAGTGGTGGGTTCAGAACCGACATATTCGCGCACATAAAACCAGTCGCTTTTGACATCGGCATAATAGTAGTCGGTGTAGATCTCTCCCCAGTAGAACCAGAAGGGATTGCCCGTATCATACGTGCTGGCCCAGGCGATCGGTGTGGTCTTTGTAATCACTGTTCCATTGGCATCGCGAATGCAAACATACCAATTCGTTCCATCGCTTATCAGCTCGTGAATGTAATAGGTATCTAACGAGAGAGTCCCCCAGAACCCATTTCCCGGCTGCCAAGCTGTGCCGTCCCAATAGTTAGCACTTTCAAATCCGTCAAAGTAATAGATCTGAGCATCGGTATCAACGCGTGCAAAGCTGATGATCCGCCGCCGGGGGTTTTCGTTGGCGGAGGTGTCAACTGCTGCTTGTCCGGCAGATTCCTGAATACCAATACCCTTGAACTCGGGATTGCTCACCCCCCCACCGCTGATAAGCTTTGTCTTGTGTCGGATCGCAAAGCGGTTGTCGCTCGGCAGAGAGTTCGCCGTTGTGATAATACCTGCGTCGGCGGATTCGTTGGTACCCAGATCGATGGAGGCTTCCCCGCCGGTCTCGGTGATGCTTGCAGTACCGGCAGTCGAGGTGGCCACGCCGCTTGTCAGGGTTCCATCGTTGAAGTCATCGCCCAGCATAAAAACGTTGGCCCAGTCATCCGGAGGACTACTGGCCGAGGAATTGTCGTAGTAGATATAGTAGTTATCATCCGAGCTGCTCGCATCGATGACGGCCTGGCTTTTGAACCATATCTTGGTGGCAACAGCGTTCCAGGACGAGAGCGGATCCACGACGCGGTCCAGCTCCGTCCAGGTGATTCCATCCCAATAGGCGACCCGAAGGTCATCCCCATCAGCCTGGGCACTGCCTTCGCCGACCAGAGCGGCATGGTCGAATGTCACAGAAACCGAATAGCCACCTGGGATTTGCGCTGTACCCGCTGATATGGTGATCTTCTTGCGCTTGAGATAGAAATCATCCCACCAGTTATTACACATGTTTGTCGATTGGATGGTTTCACCTCTCAGCGACGACGTAACATCGTTAATTGAGGCTTCGTATCCGTAGACCCGAATTTGAAAATCGTCTTGGCCAGGGTTGGTAAAGTCCCAGGTTCCCCATGAAGACGAGGATTTGTCCACCTGGTAGCCCTGGACATCATTGTCGTTATTGGCATAGTCCCACCGGAAGTAATTGGTAGAAGCATCTCTACTCCCCGTCGGAAGAATGGCGGCATAGTTGACGGCAAGGTTCTTAACCTTGGGATAGGGAGAGTTAAAGGTGACGTCATTCCAGCCAACGGTGACAGTGTTATTTACAAAGTTATTCCCTCTACCGTTGGGGATTTCATCATCCTCGAATTGGTTGGTGCCATCGAATATGAAGGGGGTCAACTCTTCCGAGCCACTGGAGCCCCGTGCATTGCAGTAGAATTCGAAATTGGTTATCTTTGATGCGCTATCATTATTCCGTTTTGCCCTGATCCCCTGTGCAGCACCCCATTCCTGAAAATTATTCCAGTCTGTGGCAATTGCGGTTTGGCTGGTACCGCTCAGCTGTTGGTAGATAACTTCATTCGGCGTGTTCAAGATGCTGGGATCGGTGGGTTCATAAGCGTATCCGTAGTAGATATAGTAGTTGCTGTCGTAATCGCCGTCGGCAATATCTGCCTGGAGGCGAAACCAGGTCTCCGTGCTGCTGGTATTCCACCCGCCCTCTATCTTGCGGGCGATTTCGGTTTCCGTTCCTCCGTTGTCGTATACAATGCGCCAGTCTTTACCGTCCGAGCGAAGCTTGCCGCTGGAGATGAGACTTGCGGTATCGAATGTGAAACCTACAATGGTACCCGAATAGGTTCCTTCACCGGTAACGGTAGCACCCCAATTATTGGTGATGGTGATCTGCTCACGGTAAAGGTAATCGCTGTTCCACCAGGTATCATTTCCCAAAAGGCCGATTGGTGACGTATCAACAACCGCATCATCGATGTATAAGGTATTACTCTCGTTATACGGACTGCCCCAGTAATAACCCGCTGCAAATTTATCAATCGTGTTTGATCCCAGATTTTTTCCGGTGGCCTCAATTTCCAGGTTGCCATCCAACCAGAGCCGGGCCTCACCCACCGTGGGAGAAATGACCGCCATCATTTCCAGACAGTGCCACGCATCGGTTGTGAGGGTTGAGCCCACGCCCATTCCGTAAGCCTCACCGGCCACAGCATTCCACATATACAGGGTCATATCATCGTCAATGGTCGTTGAGATAATATTGGACCAGTCATTGAGGAATTGCATCACAGTCACGCGGTCAGTGGTCGCAAAACCGGAAGGTACGTAGATGTACATTCTGGCATAAACGGTGGTTTCGCCGGTAAAATCTATCCAAACCATGGCCTGATTGGCATCAACATCATTATCGACGACAGATTTGGAAGAGTAGGTTCCTGACTTGACCTGTTCGGTGGAAGCTGCGATCGTATCCCCCGGCTCGGTGTTACTTCCACTCCATGCACTCAGATCACCACTTTCGAAGCCATCTTCAAAGATAACCGCGTGAGCAGGGCTGATTGCGGCGAAAACAGCAACAGTCGCGATCAGACAAATCCAGATTGCCCGCAGCACAGCCGAAAAGCGTTTTGTTGATATTGTTATAGATTGGCTCTTAATCATTTTCTGATGATTATGTTGCATTCGACCCCCAATTTGCAGCTTTCAAGACTTCCACCAACAATATTTCATATAAATTTAAATATTTAGTTGCAAAATGCATGCCAGGCATTGATCATAACTATCTGTAATTATTATGTTTTTAGCATTTATTGGAGCCGAAAATTCACCTTATTCAGCAAAAATTGCAAATTATTTTATAGCGGCGTTTGATTTTCGGCTATGAGCTGAAAAAAGGCGCAATTCGCCCGTTACAACTCCGCTTGTCTTGAATATCGGCATTTTTACAGATTAACTTAAGCTAAAAATATTATTAGAAATATTGACTTTTGTGGCGGGCATCGTGCAGGAAAAAAATTGGCAGGTGTGCCTGGATAGAATAAGGCCGGAATCGTAATCGTCTTTATAGGCTATTAAATGTTTTTATAGGTTCCAGGGTTCAGGGTTCAGAGGTTCAAGGTTCAGGGTTCAAAGGTTCAAAGGTTTATATCCGCAGATTACGCAGATTGACGCAGATTTCTTCAAATAGTCAAAGCGGGGTGTTTAAAATTTAGCAGAAGGCGTATGGCACCGGTTATAGAGCGGAAGGCAAGTCCAGATTAGATATGTTACGTTAATTGGCCATATTAAATAGAACCGGTCTCAAAAATAGGATTTTGGTTCAAGATCGCGGCGGGGCCGAGTTTTCCAGCGTTGCTGGATTCCCCATCGATTTTATTGTATTTTTGTGGGTCGTAAACCGGAGGCAACCTGTGGGTTGTTGAGGATTTAAAACGAGGCACCAACAAAGATATTGGGCCAAAAGACATTTTTGAGATGGGTTCTAATAATACGCTTGACTTATACCACATATATGTTAACTTATATTAAGTTTTTGGGGAGGTGATATTATGGGTCAAGTAACAATTTATCTGGATTCTGAAACTGAAAAAAAAATGAGCACCATCGTTAAAAAATCCGGTATTTCCAAGAGCAAATGGATTTCCGATTTAATCAAACAAAAAATAACGACTACCTGGCCTGAGAACATTGTAAGGCTCGCAGGGGCATGGACAGATTTGCCGACTGCGGAAGAGATTCGAAAAAATATGGCTGAAGATGCTGACAGGGAATCGATATGAAATACGTTCTGGATACGAATACGCTGATTTACTATTTCAAAGGCATTGGAAATATCGCAACCCAATTGCTGGCTACGCCACCTAATGATATCGGCATACCCACAATTGTGATTTATGAACTTGAAGTCGGGATAGCAAAATCTGTTCGTCCGCGCAAAAGAAAAGCGCAACTTCAAGAATTCATCTCCTTGGTCAACATTATCCCATTCAGCTATGCCGAAGCCAAATGTGCCGCCGACATTCGTGTAAAACTGGAGAAGAAAGGTAGTTTGATAGGGCCTTATGATATATTGATTGCTGCCTCAGCAATGGCCAATAACAATATTTTGGTAACCCATAATCAAAGGGAGTTTCAACGAATTCGTGGTTTGAAACTCGAAGACTGGTATTAGAAATTTCCTGCCTGTATCTGTCTCACAACCATATTTCTAATTTTAGTTTCTGCCACCTCATGGCTAAAAACGACGGTTCATGGTTCCAGAAGGACCCCCCTTCGCCTAAGCTTCGGCGCGGCAGGCAACTCATGGTGAAAAACGACAGGTCATGGGAAAGGTGTTGCCAAGTAAAAAAGCTGAGCACTTAGTGCTGAGGTCTGAAGAATTCAAAGAAAATGCGACTAGTGGCATTATGAATTAGACTTTGTCATTAAGGTGATTTTTGGAGTTCGATGAGCAGACGCCTGAATTGTTCGTAGACATCTTGCCTGCGACCGATATGATAAATTTGGATGATTTTTTTTTCTTCGTTTATATTATAAATAACTCGATATTGTTTCAATCGGAGAGACTTAAATCCCGACAGTTCCTCCTGCAAATCTTTGCCTGTATGTGGATTTTGTCGAAGTTTAGTCAACACCTGTTTGATCGGCTTTTTATTTTCCGGATGAAGTTTTGACAACAGACGTGCGGCTTCCAAAGTAAATCGCATTTTCCATTTTTTCATTCACCAAAGACCTCATCAAAATCAAGCCACTTTCCCTCACCGGCCTCTTTGATAGATTTTCGTAATGATTTCATGGCTTTTTCATCAGAGAGAACCGCCAGCGTTTCCACAAGACCCTCGAATTTACTCATGCTCAGAAGAACCGCTTCCGGAACACCGTTTTTCGTAATCGCAACAGTATCGTCAGAGCTTTCAATTTTTCTGATGATGTCTAAGAGCTTACTTTTTGCTTTTGTGACCGGAATGTAATCTTGAATGGTCAGCATTTTCAACCTCCTGGCAGGATAGCATTTTATATGGTCATAATAGTGGTTATTTTTATTTTGTCAAGCAAAAGGTTCTCATCAACAACTGGGCTTTAATTTCATCAGATTCGTTTATACATGATAATCTGAAAATAATATGAAGAAAATTTGAGCAAATTGAGAAGGAAGTTTTTTCATTGCAATCTTGTCATTCCGGCAAAGCCTGTCCCCGCGCATACGGGTGGATGAATCCAGAAATCCGTAGCCAAAAACGTAGGGTCGACCACCGAGCCGACCTGATTTGATAAGGGTTGACAGACCGTATTGATAAAACAACCCCCCGCTGCACCGCCGGCTGCTGAGGCCACTGAAGCCGGGCTGATGCCCAGGCTCTGCGCACTTTCATCGCCGAAGCTGTCAACCGCTGTAACCCCGTAATAACTGCCGCCGGATCCACCACCCTCTGCGATACCCACAGCGCCTTCGGTGTCGACAAACTCGGTGCCGGTGACAAGCTCGGTGTTGACCCTGCTGTATGGTCCTGCCGGAGCGGTTGCACGGTAGATGTTGTAGCCGGCCACCGCATTGCCGTTGCTGTCTAAGGCCGCGTTCCAGCTGATGCGCACGGATTTTCCTTCCCGATAGGCCGCAACGCCGGTGGGCATACGTGGCAGCGGGATCTTTAATGTTTGCGCCGGATCACCAAAGAGCAAAAAGGTTGCCGATATCTGCTCAAAATAGGCATCACCATTGGCTAAAAGGGTTTGTTTGGCAGCAGCGATCGCAGGGCCCAGCTGGCGCATGTCGTTTGCAAAAAGGGCCTCAAAGATGGCGTTGTTGAGTATATGCTGGCCGGCGGTGGTGGTCATGCCCGTGGGCATAAACGCAGCGACTGCCCCTTTGTCTGTGGCTAACAGCAATTGTTCGGCCAATGAAGGCTGAGGACCCAAGGCGGCATCCAGATAGCCAAAATAGCCGGTCAAACAGCTCATGGAGATAAAAAATGGATATTTGTCGGTGTTGGTTAAGCTGTTTACATCCGCATTTACAAAAACCGCTTCTGCCGCCCACTGCTGCAATGAGGCGTGGCCGCTGTAATTGACTATTAACGCCCCGTCATTGATCCAGTTGCTGATGTCAGTGCTTAAATCACCAGCCAGCAGATAATCGCCTAAATAGCCCTTTAAAGGAACCATCTTGGCCGGCAGAAGCG
>JASFIX010000222.1:0-6771 GCA_050122435.1 Desulfobacterales bacterium | reverse complement strand
ATAATGCAATAGTCCGGTTTGGAATCGGCCATGTCGATGGCCTGATCGAGTAACGGCTTATATGCAATCACGCGTGCCACCTCGATACCGCAAGACGCCGATACGATCACCTTGGGCTTGGCATCATTAATGCGAACCGCCAGTTCTTTGGCGGCAAACCCGCCGAAGACCACTGAATGCACCGCCCCGATCCGCGCGCAGGCCAGCATGGCAATTAGGGCTTCGGGGATCATCGGCATGTAAATCAGGACCCGATCGCCCTTGGCCACCCCCTGGGCGGCCAGAACACCGGCAAAGCGCGCCACCTCATCGCGCAATTGATTAAAGGTGTATTTTTTTATCGAATCGGTGACCGGAGAATCATATATGACCGCATCTTGATCGCCACGGCCGTTTTCAATGTGGCAATCCAACATATTGTAACAGGTGTTCATCTCCCCACCGCTAAACCAGCGGTAAAACGGTTTATTGGAATCATCCAGAACCTTGTCCCATTTTTTATACCAGTGGCAGTCCTCGGCTGCCGCACCCCAGAAACCGTCCGGGTCTTCGATGGATTGTTTATGTGCGATTTCATAAGGGTTTGCCATGATTATTCTCCTTTGCTCGAATTGTTATGCTTTAGGTTTCAGGTGTCAGGTGTCAATTCCTTGGTTCTGCGTTCAAAGGTTCTGGGTTCTGGTTAAGAATTTTCAGAATTGAGCTGGCCTGTTTCCGGCTGTTTTCCTATGTCTATAACTATCTGATGATCAATTTCTGATGTCATTTAACCCTTGAACGTTGAACCTATGAACCAGGTGGCTGACACCTGACACCTGAAACCTGAAACCTGAAACAGATTCCCCTGTTTCAAATGGATCTCGTGTTAGGATTTGCGCTCCGACTTGTTTACCTCCTGCTTCAAAAACTCCAGATGCTTGCGGATGCCCCATTCGGTATTGGGCCGGTTGCTAAAAAGACGCTCGAGGAATCCCGGAGGGTCATCTATTTCGGGATCCAGCTCCAATGCCTTCTCATAATCGACAATGGCCTTTTCATACTCCTTCAAATGGCTGTAGGCAATCGCCCGGTTGACATAGGCGTTGGCGATCTCGGGATTGATTTCAATCACCCGCTCGTAATCCTGCAGAGACTCCTGATAACGCCCTAACGTATTGAGAGTGTTGGCCCTGCCCAGGTAGCCATCCGGATGGGTGGGATCAATTGAGATGGCCCGGTTGAAGCTTTCAAGGGCTTCCTCAGGCTTACCCCGATTGAGGCTGGAAAGGCCGTCTAAGACGGCGTCTTTATGCTCAGAAACCCCCAGACCGCAGCCGGCAACCAGGAAAAAAGAAATTATCAGCGTTAAAAGTAGTCGGTTCATTTTTGGGAAATCTGGTTTTCCTTTATATAGTAGGATTGGATGAGGAGGCCCACAGGCCTCCTCATCCTTTCAATATCCAATTCATCAGGATAAACGTTTAACCTTTAAGGCATTTAACGTTAGATCCCTGATTGTCCTCTAGAAGACTCCTCGGCAACTACCGGTTCTTCTTCGTAAATATCATGCTTCAAGGCTTCGAAGTCGGTAGTGATATGGGTTGACATTCTGAGTTTGTAGGCCAGGTACCACATCATAAAGATGCCTAACAACCACCAGATAATCTGCCAGATCCAGATGGAAGGCATTCCCGCGGGCCAGGTGGCCGGTTTCAACGGATCGCCAAAGATGGTGTTGCCGATCACACAGCCCGGGCCAATGGCAAAAATAAACCAGACCAGGGTAATGATCCACCCCCACTTGACCTGCGTTTTCTTCTCTGCCGGCAGGCCGGCATGTTCTTGGATAAAGGCATGCCATTCACTTTGTTTGGCTGCCTGCTCTCCGGTGGGCTGGGTAAACAGACTTATCAGAATAGCAATTGGCAGGTTGAACACGATGCCCCAGCCAGCCGCATGAAACGTCAACGGGCTGTTGCCCCAGGGAAGCCCGAAATCAAATCTAAAGGTAACGAGCACCGCCAGCATACCGCAGACCAGGCCCGCAACGACTCCCTGACGGGTGAGGAATTTCCAGTAACAGACCGCTATCAGCGCCGGATACATCATAAACCCGTAAGAGGTCGCAAAGGCACCCAGCATCACGATGGCGCCCGGCACAATCGTGGCAAATATCAACGCCAAACCGACCACGACCGTAACGGTGACGCGGCCCCAGTAAGTTTGCTGGGTTTCGCTCATGTCTTTTTTAATGTAGCGTTTGACGATATCGCGGGTCAGCATACCGCTGGCGGTTGACATATAGGCCGCACCGGTGGACTGCATGGCAGCCAGAGCGCAGATCGCCAGCAGACCGACGGCAAACGGCGCCGTATCCTTCATCAGATGGATCAGATAAGGCACCAGATTGGCCTGTTTGCCACCCACCAGGTTTTCCAATGGCAGTACCGTCCCGCCACCGTCGCCGGCAGGCAACAGGGACAGCACCCAGCCACCCATGCCCTGCATGGCGGTAAAAATAAACAGGGCAAATCCGATACCCAGGGTGGAGGCCCACACCTGCTGCAGCGGAAAGGGTTTGGGGTTTTTGTTGGCAAACGCCCACATCGAAAACGCCGGTGAAGCGTGAATTCCCATCAGCGCGAACATGTAACTCAGGATCATCAAGCCGGTCCAGGTGCCGCCGACGGCACTGGGGCCGTGCGCCACAAACTGCATTACGCCGGGCACGGCCACGAAATGACTGTAGCCATCCGGTGTAATAAGAAAAATGGCCTTTTTGTTGGCCAGAAAGACTTTGGCCGCCTCCGGATCCGCCCAGGCAGGCACCGCACTTCCACCGCTGTTGATCCAGGCCACGACGTCGCCGAATTTGGATGTCAGTTCACCAAAGCCACCCGCAAATTTCATGGCAATAATACCCAGAGTGACAATGCCGCTCCAGAGCAGAATGCACTGGGCCGTGTCCACGTAAGCCACCGAGCGCAAACCGCCCAGGGCCACATACAGCAACACGACAATAGCCAGCATCCACATGCCCACGTTAACCGAAAACATGCCGTCGGTCAGGATGTTGAACAGAACGCCCGAGGCACGCAGCTGAATGCCAAGATAAGGCACACTGAAGAACAGCGCCACGATAACGGTCAAAATACGCATGGCCTCAGAATTAAAATATCCGTTGTACATCTCCCCCGGGGTAACAAATCCATAGCGTTTGCCGATCAGCCACTGGCGCTTGAGAAAAAGGACGCCTGTAAACGGAATCGTCAGCACATAAAAAGATGCATATCCGTAAGGCAGGCCGTCGCGCCAGATTAACGCCGGATGGCCGACAAAGGTCCAACCGCTAAAGGAGGTTGCCGTGGCGGCCAACACAAACACCCAGATGTTGAGCGAACGGCCGGCAATAAAGTAATCGGTCCCTTTCTTGGCCCTCAGGTAACCGGTAATGCCGATGGTAATGCAATAACCCCAGTAAAGGAGAACAAAAAAGAACAGCCAGTATACATGAGTTCCCATGTTCTTCTCCTTTCAATAATTGATAGACAACTTGCGATTCATTTCCATAACGACTGTTTGTGGGACGGCATCACCTCCTTTTGCATAAAGGTTAAACAATTGGTCTGATCGCGTCTTAACCAAACTTAGCGGTAGCTCCTTATTCATATCCCACCTCACACCGCTTGCATGCCGGGAGAGATTGAACCATTTGCTAGCGATTCGATGTTCGCGCCGGTGTCACTTCCTTCCGATTCAATCTCTCGCGTCAATTCAGGTATCGATTCAATTCAGCCCCCGGCAAGCCTTCCTTCGCAATTTGGCGATCAGGTTTTCAAAGACAACTGCAATGATGGCTATTTTTTGGCCATCTCCTTAATTTCTTCTACAATTTCAGGATTTGCCAGGGTGGTCACGTCCCCGACGTCCTTTTCGTTTGAGATCGCCCCCAGCACCCGGCGCATGATCTTGCCCGAGCGGGTTTTGGGCATGTCGGTGACGATCCAGACTTTGCGCGGTTTGGCGATCTTGCCGATTTCCACGCAAACGGCATCCGATATTTTCTGGGCCAGATCATCGGAGGCTTTCAGGCCGGGTTTTAAGGCGATATAGAGATCCGGTTCTTTGCCTTTAATATCATGGGCCACCGGCACCACCGCCGCCTCGGCCACCTCCTCAACCACCAGGGCGGCCGATTCGATTTCCTTGGTTCCCAGTCTGTGACCGGAAACGTTGATCACGTCATCAATGCGGCCCAGGATCCGGTAATAGCCGTCTTGGGCTTCCACGGCCGCATCACCGGTCATATAGGGCCAGTCGCGCCAGTCTTTGCTTTTGGGATCCTTGCAGTACTGGGCATAATAGGTATCGACAAAGCGGTCACGGTCGCCCCAGATGGTCTGGAATCCGCCGGGCCAGGGATTCTGAATGCAGATATTGCCGGCCTTGCCGGCACCCGACGGGATGACATTGCCTTCATCATCGTAGATGATCGGGTGGATACCCGGCATGCCCGGTCCGGCGCTGCCCGGCTTCATGGGCGTAAGGGCCGGAAGGGTACTGCACAGAAATCCACCGGTCTCGGTCTGCCACCAGGTATCCACAATGGCGGCTTCGCCCTTGCCGACGACCTCGTAATACCATTTCCAGACTTCGGGTTCGATGGGTTCGCCAACGGTGGTCATGTGCTTGAAGTGGTAATTGTATTTGGCGGGCTCGTCCGGCCCGATCTTGCGCAGGGCCCGGATGGCGGTCGGGGCAGTATGAAAGATATTGACGTCCAATTCCTGGGCAATGCGCCAGGGACGTCCGGGATCCGGATAGTTGGGAACCCCTTCGAAAACCACCGTAGAGGCGCACAGCGAAAGCGGGCCGTAAACGATGTAAGAGTGACCGGTAATCCAGCCAATATCGGCCATGCACCAGTAAACATCTTCCGGATGAATGTCCTGCACATACTTGGAGGTGCCGGCAACGTAAGCCAGATAGCCGCCGGTGCCGTGCTGACAGCCTTTGGGTTTGCCGGTGGTACCGCTGGTGTACATCAGAAACAGCGGCGCTTCGGCCGGCATGGGCACCGGATCGACGCGCTTCCCCCAGTAGTCTTTTAATACGTCATTGACAAAATAATCGCGTCCTTCCACCATGGGTGTCGGGCTCGACGCCTTCCCCGGATAACGCTGCCAGACAAGCACTTTGTCCACTTTCTGACCGTCTTTTTCAGCCAGATCAACGGCAATGTCAGCGTTTTGCTTGTGGTCCAGCAGGTTGCCGGCTCGATAATAGGAATCCGCTGTAATCAGAACATTGCTGCCGGAATCGACAATCCGGTCGGCACACGCCCGGCCGCTAAAACCGCCAAAAACTTCGGAATGAATGACGCCCAAACGCGCGCAGGCCAGCATGGTGATGGGCAGCTCCGCAATCATGGGCATGTGCAGGGTGACGCGGTCGCCGGCCTTCAGACCGGCAAAATCCTGCAAAAGGGCGGCGAATTCATTTACCCGAACGAAAAGCTCCTGGTAAGTGACATGTTCGGTTTTTTCTTCTTCGGGCTCCGGAACAAAATGAATGGCGGTCTTATTTTTGTTTTGGGCCAGATGCCGATCCACGCAATTATAGCTGGCATTTATTTTCCCGCCCTTAAACCATTTCCAGCAGGGCGCATCGCTGGTATCCAGGATTTCGTCCCAATATTCATACCAGTCCAGAAGATCGGCATATTCTTTGAAGCAATTTGGAAAGTTGTCCAGGCTGAACCGTTCATAAACGCCGGGATCGGTCATATTGGCCTGGGCAATAAATTGAGTTGAAGGATAGATAAGACTTTCCTCACCCCAGTGTACCGCAATTTCAGCTTCAGAAGTTTCGACGACCTCTTTTTCTGCCATAAAATCCCCCTTTCTTTAATATTTCTTTTCTAGGTAATAGCCAAAAAGGTATTTAAAAGACCAGAATTTACGTAGCGAGCGAAACTAAAAGCAATAAAATGAATGAAATTTATTTTCTATATTCAATTAAAACTTTTTAATATAATATAAAAATTGCTTTTATCTAGAGGTCGTATGGTTGGTTTTAAAATTTTTAGCTTTTTATATCGCTTTGTATGTGTTTGTCAATATGATTTTTATTCATATGTAGGTTTTTATACCGTTTTGGCTATCGGCGGTTTTTTGGGGCTTGCCATCCCCGTTCTGAGAATTTTTCGATTTCCAGGATTTTAACCGAGGCGCGAATTTATAAAAGTGGCGCAATGCAATATCCGTATCAGAGATGCTAAGATCCTCAACGGGCCTGTCATTCTTGCATTTGTCTCCCGCCATGGTTATAATTTGACATTATGAGATCACATAACGAAAAAATACCGGACCCCAAAGAACTGGAAAAAGAGATCGGTGAGTTTTTATCCAAAAAATTCGGTAATAATGTCAAAATTGTAACGCCCATGATTTTGCCCCAGGAGGGTGCGGTCGATAAAGCGAAAGCCCCACCCCGGCAAAATAAAAAAATCAATTTTGATCTTAAACCTGAAGAGCTCATCGCCTATCTGGATCAATTCGTCGTAAAGCAGGACAATGCCAAAGCGATTTTAGCCACTAAAATTTGCACCCATTTCAATCGCATTAAACGTGCACAGGAAGGGCCTGAAAATTCGGGTGCCACGGCAATGGTCGGCCATATTAAAAACAACGTACTGATGATCGGGCCGACCGGTGTGGGCAAAACCTACATTATCAAACTGATTGCCAATAAAATTGGTGTGCCCTTTGTCAAGGGCGATGCCACCAAATT
>JASFIX010000221.1:0-6843 GCA_050122435.1 Desulfobacterales bacterium | reverse complement strand
AAGGAGGATATCTAATCAATTGCGGTTAAAGGCGGGATGACACGGCTTCGCCTTGGCTTTCCCCCAAGGCTGAAGTGTTATATAAATCGATACCAGCTATACGAGCCCCTGACAACCTTGGCTCACGTTACCAAAACAATAGCAAGATCAGGGCAAGAAAGGCGATCAATAAAACAGATAGATATCGATAATTCCACATGAATGGCAGACGATTGATTTCTTTTGTTTCCCTGTCGTATATTTTTCTTTGCCAGGTAAAATCTCTCACTTTGTTTCCGGGGGGTGCTGGCGTTAGCAGACTAGCAGCAAAAACTGCCAGACAGCTCATGCCAAAGATGATGGCTGCAACATAGAGAAAATGAATGGTCGGCAACAACTTAGAGCCACTGAAGCTTAAGAAAAAAACAGCCGAGACAATTCCCATAACAATGCCGGCCAGAGCTCCATTGGCATTTGCTCGTTTCCAGAAGACGCCTAAGAAAAACAGGGCCGCAATTGGAGGAACAATATACGACAGGGCACTTTGCAAATACTGCCAGAGGGTGGGAAACTTATCGATTTGAGGCGCCCAGGCGGCAGCAGCTATCATAAATATAAATGTGACTACCCGGCCGGTCCACATTAGCTGCACAGACGTTGTCTGAGGACGCAGCTTTTTAATAAAATCCATTGTTACCAGAGTCGATGCGCTATTTAGAGCTGAGTCGATGCTGGACATCATGGCCGCAATTAATCCCGCTAGTACCAGCCCTAACAGACCTTTGGGCAAAAGATCAAACATTAGCGCTGGAAAAACATAATTGGCTTTCTCGATATCAGGATAAAGCACTCGTGCCATTAGGCCTGGGACAATCATAATGAACAATGGAGTCGAAACTTTCAAAAAACCGGCAAAAATTGATCCCCATTGACCATGTCGGAGATTTTTAGCACCGAGTGCGCGCTGCACAATGAACTGATTTGTCGCCCAAAAATAGAACCCCAGCAAAAATACACCGGTGAATAAGCCCGGCCAGGGTAAAAAGGAATCATTGTAAGGCTGAAAAATGTGAAAATGCTGCGCAGGTGTTACTGCCTTTACGGCTTCCCAGTTTCCGATTTTTGCAAATGCCAGTATGGTCAGCAAAACCGAACCCAATATAAGCAGCACAGCCTGAATGGCATCGGTGTAGACGACAGCTTTCAACCCCCCGGCAATGGTATAAAGTCCGGAAACAACGGCCAATATAAGAATGGTCTGCCAGAGCTCCACAGAAGGAAAAATGAGTTGAACAACCAGAGCCCCAGCATACAAAGTCGCTGCGGTGTCAACACCAATGTTTGTTAGCACGGTAAGTGCTGAAAAATAGTATCTTGAGCGAGAGTCAAATCTTTTCTCTAAAAACTCTGGGAGGGTGTATATTTTAGAGCGTAGATAGAAGGGCAAAAAGAAAATTGCAAAAATAATTAGCACAATGGCCGCCATCCATTCATAGCTAAAAACAGAAAACCCGGTTTCATAGCCGCTGGCAGCCATACCAATCAGGCTGCTGCTTGAAATATTTGAGGCATAAAGGGAAAGACCGATTAACGGCCATGTCAAGGACCTGCCTGCCAAAAAATAATCTTCGGCATTTTCATGTTTCTTTGCATATCCAATACCCCTCCAGATGATGAATGCAAAATAGAGGAAAAGAATAATCCAGTCGATAATGCTGATTTTAAAGTCAGGCATTGGATATCATTTATGAATAGAAAAGGGCAGTCTGACATGCTACTTAAACGATTGACTGCCCATTTGAATTTAGAAAAGCCTAAATTTTATTTTTAAGCGTTTTCCCGGCTTTGAATGTTACGACATTTTTGCCTTTAATCTTGATCTTTTTACCTGTTTGCGGATTTCGGCCCATGCGTGTTTTCCGGTAGCTTTTTCGAAAAGTACCGAATCCGACAAGCGTTACCTTGGCATTTCGCTTCTTTAGCGCTTTGGTCACATTGCCCATAAATGATTCCAAAACAACGCCAGCGGCTACCTTGGTAATTTTCGCATCCTTAGCCATTTTTTCGATTAATTCTGCCTTTGTCATCTGACCCCCTCAAAGTTTGATTTAAATAAATAGCTTTTATTCGTTTGAACTCTACAAAAATTATTAAAAAACGTCAAGCGCACAAGTTCTCTAAATTCATGCATTTTTGATGAACAATTATTGTAAATAGCCATTATTAGAGCGTTTATAGGAGGTGAGTTAAAAAACCAGATAAAAATTTTTAAATAATCGTTTGACCAGTGAACTTAACTAATCTACTCAACAGACATTTGGGCCTCAAGATTTTGAGCCTTTTCCTTTAAAAGAAAATGATAAATTAGGTCACAATAACGATCCAGCTCAACCATTCCCTTACCTGAGACAGCATAACGCCAAAAACCATAGAGTTTTGCCAGATTTATCATGCGCTGGCTGTATGATTTCCAGTTAAAATGTTCCTGGACTCTTTTAATGCCATTTTCGGATATCGTTTCCCAGAAATTCGCGTCCTTTTCACAATGTTCTATAAAATTTTCCAAGCTTTTAGCTATCAGATCAGGCTTACTGGTATTTATTAAAAAACCACTCACTCCATATTCAATAATTTCCAATGGTCCGCCGAACTTAGGTGCAAAAGTGGGTAGCCCGGAAGCCATGGCTTCAATGATCGTGAGTCCAAAAGCTTCAAATAAAGCGGGTTGCACAAATATCCCTTTGTGGTCGGCAATAATACGATATACCTCGCCAGTATCGAGTTTGTTGACGCTGGGCAACCAACGGACTTTACCGTGCAGATTATAACTTTCGATGAGATCATACGCTTTCGTGATTTCATTGCGCTCTTCAGAATCACTGGAATCTTCAACATGAATAGTACCCGCTGCAAAGATAAGGTTACAGGACCGCTGAATCTTTTTGCTCATGCCAAACGCCTGGATCAGGCCGGTGATATTCTTAATTTTGTCAAATCGGGCCATCGTGAAAATGGGCATTTTATCCGGATGATCCAGACTGCCGTGAATATCTTCTGAATTATCTTCAAACAGTCGGCGCTCCCATTGCTGCCACTTCGTCTGTATTCTTTTCTCCTTTTGGTAATATGGATAATACAACTCTTCGTCGACTCCGGGAGGGATGACATTAAATTTGGGGGCAAACAGATTGACGCCATTGACAACCTGGTAAAGCTGCGGCAACGAAAAGAACTGATAGGATTCGTACTGTCCCATCGTATTTTGGGTACCGATGATTTCCTGCAAGGTACTGGTGATAATAAAATCCGACTTGTTCATAGAAAAAATATCGGCTGTATATTGCAGTGAAAAATGGTAATCTTGCTCGTTTTCCTGCCAGTGCAAATCGGAAAAGGCATATTTTGTCTTTTCGAGTGCATGGGCGATAGTGCATTGGGTGACATCGAACTTATCGGAAAGTAAAGAAGCCACAAGGTTGCCATCGGAATAATTGCCGATGATAAGGTCCGGACGTCCCTCAAATTCACTTGTCAATTCTCTGGAAGCGTCTTCTGCAAACCTTTCTAAATAAGGCCAGATTTTAAAACGCGAAACCCAGTGTTTGACGATGTTGTACTGACCATCTCTGAATGGCACCCTAAGGATATAGCTGTTATTCGTCTGGAAAATTCCTTCTTTGCGCTGATTACAGGTTGTGTCTTGTGCTTCAGGGATTAAACGGGTTAACACGACTATTTTGGGGTCGACATCCAGACCGGTCAGTCGAATTTCTTTTGATAAATGCTTTTCAAGAGCCCGCACCTGATCAAGGATATAAATAACCTGACCGCCGGTATCCGGTTTGCCCAGCGCATTGGTTTGTCCGAACCATCCATGAGGGGAAATGATGGCGATTTTCGAGATGAGAGGCATCGGCACCCGAGAGATAAAATGCTCCAACAGATGGTCGGTAGGTTCATTAATGAGGTCAAACAGGGTCTGAATTGTTTCTGATATCCGGCTTACGGTGTTGCCCCAGCCAACCTCAAATCCCTCTTTTTTCATTCTGGTTTTCACGCTGCTATATGGAGCCTCCGGTTTTTTGTGTTTGAGCCACTCCAGCATTTTTTCAATCTTATTGAAAAACGTATCAAAATCTTTTATTAGTGCGCCGTTGACTAACAATTGCCGGCTGTTGTGCTTATGGAGCTTAATGAACTCGAACAGTTTTGCATTCCACTCATCGGGTCGGCTGAAAATATTGCTGCACATGTATCGATTTAGAAAACGGATACCGTTGCCTACCGTGCGGGTATCTCGAATCGAAGGTGAAAAATCATAAAACGGCATAAAGTCTATTTTCAGCTGGTAATTATCCCTCTTTTTCTTTAAAAATTGCAGATCTCTCAGGTCTAAGTATTCATTGAGTGAGATCTCTTCCATATATTCTCCATCCAGACGAATGCGGTAAAAGCGGTATTTCGCGATTGCATAACGGTGCAGCATCACCAGTGTTTCATCCGCCAGGAAAAGCTCCTGCGCGTTTTTTAAAAAATTAAACATCGATGAATTCTCGCGAAACTTTTGAGTCTTTTTATGATGATCGCAATACTGGCGAAAAAGCAGGATGATGCCGTTTCGAAGGCAGATGCTAAACTGCTGACTTGTAACAAACACCACGAATTCTTTGAAATCCTTGCGATCCTTTTTATTCAGTATCTCGTGCAAAACATTTTTCATAATGAATCCATAATCCTTTACCGCTGAGAGGCTTTCTCAATAAATTGATATCGCTTTATTCCTTCAAGGATCCCGGCGGAATATTTTTGCTTGGCAAAATAAATACCCCGGATTCCTTTTAGTTGTTTTAGCTCGGGGCTATAATTGCCCACCACCACTCCCCGGGGTTCTCCGCGCAGCATTTCCTCATCATTTCCGGAATCTCCGCAAACCAAAAAATTTTTCAAAGGGATCTCCCACTTGTAACTCAAGTACCGGATCGCCTTTCCCTTGGATGCCCGATATGGAAGAATATCCACATATCTGTCCTGGGAATAGATCAAATTGTAACGGCATTGATTTTTGAGCAGAAGCTCATGAATCATTACCAGGCGATCTTTGGCCGGCTCTATTTCATAGCTGATGTTAAAACGCCGCTGCACCTCAGCCTTCTGGTATTTTAAAAAGGCAAAATCCTTAAGCAGGGCGACTATTTTTTCACGGTCCCACTTGGCGGATATATGTGTTTCCCAACCACGACCATTATGCAAGTTTTTTCCGTAATAAATTTCTGCACCCACTGAGGTGACAAGGACATCCGGCAAGGGTACCCCGTGCTTTTCTAAAAACCCTGTTGCCGATTCAACACTCCGGCCGGTCGCCAAACCGAATCCGATATGTTCTCTGTTTTCTTGAAGCAGGGTCAAAAGCTCGGGTAGGTCCTCGTTGCTGTCACCGACCAATGTATTGTCGATATTCGCAATGATGAAGTAGTTTAGCCTTGCCAGACGCCTTCCAATGACATCGGACGGTTCAGCAACTTTCATCTTCTCTTCATCATGATCTGTAAAAATGCGACCGATTTGCTTAATATATGACGTGGCATGGCTCTCCCATGTGTAGTGTTTGCGGATATTCATGATGCCAGCCTTGGAATACTGCTTCCATTTTTCACTGTCGGTAATAATTTGTTTGACAGCATGGGCAATCGCTTTAGAGTCTGTTGTATTTACCAGGATGCCACATCGACAATTTTTAACGATGTCTTGGGGGCCACCGTCGTCAGGAGCTACAAACGGCAGTCCGCAGGCGGCAGCCTCAATCAGCGTAAGGCCGAAAGGTTCTGCCAGAGCTGAATTGACAAATATACCTCTCTTTTCTGCAGCAATCCGGTAAAGCTCTGGAACTTCGTGTTCAAAATCATGTTTTTTAGGGATGGCAATTTTACCGTACAAATCATATTTATCCATAAGCAGAAGAATCTCGGTGAGGACATCTTGCTCATTGTCTTCCATTTTGGTGATGTCCTTGCGAATGCCTGCAAAAACCGCTAAATTGGCCATCGACTGCAGTTCTAAATCCTCACCGTAAGCTTTGATTAATCCTGCAATATTTTTACGCTTGTCCGGGCGACAAAGTGATAGGATAACCGGACGATCAGGATGCATAAAGAAACGATTCAACTCCTCCAGCATTGAGGCCTGAGCATAAAGTTCAATTTCTTCTTTATCAGCTTCGGGTAGCATGTCGTGATAAAATGGATAAAATTTATCAACATCCAGCCCCGGTGGTATAACGTGATAGTTGGGAATGTCTTTGTTATGATATTGTCCATATTGATCGTTAACTTCCTGGTGGGTACTGGCAATGACCAAATCGGTTTTTTTCAACACCTCTTCTTCCATTTGGATGCGATGATCGATTTTATATCTTTTTATAATAACTTCCTCTTTCATGCCCTCATCGGTTAGTCGTTTCATTTTTGAGCGACCGAGGGAATGGCCGGTATAAAGGAAAGGAGTGCCAAAGATTTCAGATAATTGCATGGCAACATAACCCGCGTCTGGATAATGACCGTGGACAATGTCTGGAATGGCATTCTGACGCTTGATATATTTAATGGTTTTATCCACATATTCATCCAGATACGGCCAAAGGCGTTCCTTGCGTATGTATTTTTTGCCACCGCACTGCATACGAATAATGCTGAATTTGTCGTTAACCTGCTCTACGGGCTGGGCATAGTCTTCAGATACAGTCCTGTCGCTAATTAAGCGGGTAAAGAGTTCCACCCGCTCAATATTGTCAAATTGACTAAGCTCATTGCAGAGTTCAACAACATATTTTATTTGTCCGCCTGTGTCGGCATCATGTCCCAGTTGCAT
>JASFIX010000220.1:0-6859 GCA_050122435.1 Desulfobacterales bacterium | reverse complement strand
GCCGTGGACCGCCCCCAGCTTCGCGTTGGCCAGGGCCATTCCGCTAAAGAGACTCGCTAGGCACATATTTTCGCGGGCGCTGCGGTCGCTTCCATCCTCATAGGCCCGTTGAAGTGAATGGGCAACTCGGTGCAACCCTTCGCGGCAGATACCGTCGGTCAAGGCATTGGACTGGTTGGAAACAAATGCTTCCATGAGCTGGGTAAAAGCATCCAGACCGGTGACAGCCGTGATCGCAGGCGGTAAA
Organism: Desulfobacterales bacterium; assembly: GCA_050122435.1. Taxonomy (GTDB): domain Bacteria; phylum Desulfobacterota; class Desulfobacteria; order Desulfobacterales; family JAHEIW01; genus JAHEIW01. The sequence continues at coordinate 6,612 of JASFIX010000220.1, read as the reverse complement.
GAAAGCGTCAGATCGGGATCAATCACGGCCAGATCCGGCAGCATGAACGGGCTGCGCATGCTGACTTTGACCCGGTGCTGCGGTGAACCCAGCACAGCATTGCGGGTCACTTCTGATCCGGTTCCAGCCGTGGTGGGTATGGCGATGTAAGGGGCAGACGGATGTACAAGGGGCTGGGCGCTACCGATGACCTCCAGATAATCCGCCAGTTGGCCGCTATTGGTGATTAAAGCGGCTACGACTTTTCCTGTGTCAATCACGCTGCCGCCGCCAATACCGATGACCAGATCACATTCAGCGCGGCGGGCGTTGCGAACCGCCTCTAGGGCCGTATCGACGGTGGGCTCAACAGTTACCGAGTACCGGGTGATTTTCATTCCCATCGAGATTAGGGCATCCATCAATGGGGATACCCGTTCTGAGCTGCGGCCGGTCACAACCAGGGGCCGGCTTCCCCTCTCAGCCGCCAGCGGAGCAACATGGTTGACGGTACCGCAACCAAAAAAGATTTGATTGGCCGTGGAAAATTGAAATCTCATTTTTGGCCTTCTTTCTATATAAATTCCTGTTTTCTTACCATCTTCCCTGCCCAAATACAAACCGTCTCTTACCGATTAAATTGACATTTTAGGGCAAAAAAAATGACACAATTTGTCATTATAAAGACTTTTTTCGTTTTTGAAAAGATTTTAACAATTTGATATTATTTAATATTATTTAATATTGGAGAATTGGCACAGATATTGTAACAAAGACCTGTAAAATGAATTGAACATTTAAAACTTCTCAGATGCACGTGCATCTTCTTATTCGGGCTCTCACAACTATACATGATGGAGTATGTTCCGGTTAGAATAACGGCATTTTGGGAAGTTTTTTTTTGAAGAAAGTACTGCAGTTATCGGGGGGTAAAATGATTTCAGCGTTAAACAGCACGGTATCGGCTTTGAGGGCTTTTGTCACCAAGATGGGAGTTACCGCCGACAATATTGCCAATGTCAACACGGATGGCTTCAAGAAAAACCGGGCAATATTTCAAACAGACCAGAATGGGGGTGTTCGGGTCGAAATCAGAAAGGATGATAGCCCGGGCTTTCGATATGATGTGACCGAAAATGGGAAGACGGTTGAAAAGGAGACTTCCAATGTGGATCTGTCGGAGGAGATTCCAGATCTTATGGTCACCAAAAGAGCCTACCAGGCAAACCTGAAAACCATTGAAACCCAGGATGAAATGCTGGGTTCTCTGCTGGATACGATTGGGTAGACGAGCATCTGATTTACTTGATTTGATCCGTTTCTACTTTATCTGACTAAAATTTGCATATTTCTTGGCGCCTCTACCATTTTTTGTGAGGCGCTTTTTTTTACCGCAGACCGGCCTGGCGGGGTTGCTTGCGGTCATGAGACATCGGCCTGAGTTCATGTCGAATGCAGGCTGAGGGTAGCTCGCTCGAACGCTCAGGCCGAATGGAACGATTTGCGATGAGGGGCAGAGGTTACAGATTTTAAAATTTGAAACGCTCACCTTGGGTAAAAGGCTTGCTAGACATAGAATCCCCTGATAAATTTATTGGAACCTATCTCAATCCGCCGCAGGCGGAATATATAAAATCAGACATTTTTCCTTTTTAACGGGCTCAACAGACCACCCCAAAGCCCTTAGCCACATTTTTAGGTGGATTATAGATATTGCTGAATTTATCTGAGTTAATATTAGCCCTGTGCATCTTTCTCAAACCGATGGATGAAGCGACAATAAGGAGTGTGATCCATGTCTTCCAAGAAACCCAAAAAAAAGTTTTTCATCTCAGCTTTTGATGATGCCCAATTTTCGCGTCTGCACGTTGATTCTCCCCATACCAGTTCATCCTCATATCGACTGGCATATCAGGATGAAGAATTTATTTTGCGGGATGAGTTGCGCCCGGTAAGATTACAGCTCGAATTGCTGAAACCCGAGCTAATTTTGCAGGAAAACCATATTGAATCGACAGTGGTTGTTTTTGGAAGTGCCCGAATTCCGGAGCCCGAAACAGCCCAGGCCCGACTAGTTTCCGCCGAAGCCGAATATCGCAAAAACAAAAACGATGATACCCTTAAACAAAAAGTCAATATTGCCCGACGGGCCCTGGTCAACAGCAAATATTATGAAGAAGCCCGCAAACTCGGCGGTCTCATTTCCAGCAACACCGGCAAAGATGTGCTGGTTGTGATTACTGGTGGGGGGCCTGGTATTATGGAAGCTGCCAACCGGGGTGCTCATGAAGCCGGTATCCCCAGCATCGGCATGAATATTGTGCTACCTTTTGAACAGGCGCCCAATCCATATATTACCCCGGAGCTCACCTTTCAATTTCATTATTTTGCGGTACGTAAAATGCACCTGCTAATGCGTGCCAAAGCCCTGGTGGCATTTCCGGGGGGATACGGTACTCTGGATGAGCTTTTTGAAACGCTGACCTTGATTCAGACCCAAAAAGTAAATGCCATACCGATTGTGCTGTTCGGCAGAGAATTCTGGGAGCGGGTAATTAACTTTGATGCCCTGGTAGAGGAGGGCATGATTTCAGCCAAAGATCTGGATCTTTTTCAATTTGTCGAAACTGCTGAAGACGCTTGGGATATTATCTCCCAGGTCAATGGTTTCTAGTGTTGTGCCTCTCAGGTAATTTGTAATTCGGTACTACTTAAAGTTTCAGGTGTCGGGCCTTCGCCGCGCCGAAGCGGCTACGGTCGCGCAGGCGGGTTTCAGCTGTCAAAAAAAATATAAGGACTGAGTGCTGAGGACTGAGCAAAAAATGCTGTATGACGCCCAACCCCTTCAATAGGGCTTATTGTTTTACGGCCTAAACTGGCACCCTCATCTCCAACACGTCCTAATTCGATATACCTCAGCACTCAGCACTCAGTCCTGTTTGCCGTCTGCTGACAGGCGTATCTTCCCCGGGGGGCGGGTAAACCAGATGACGATACCGGAGACAATGTAAAAAGATCCCAGATAGCCAAAAACCATACCAAAGTTACCGTCGGTTGCATCCAGCACCAGCCCGCTGAGCCATGGCCCTAGCGGACCGGCGACAAAACCATAGCCGGTAAATACCAAACCCAGGATTGCTCCAAAATGAGCCATGCCGAAGCAATCACTGGCCAGAGGCGCTGATACGGCAAACAACGTGCCGAAGCCATACCCAACAACCGCTGCCAGTATGCACCATCCGGCAAGTCCATTCAACAAGGGCATTAAAAAATAGGCGCATCCACCAGCCAGAAAGGCCAGACTCATGGTAAGATTGCGACCGATGATATCAGACAGGTAACCGCTAGCCGCTCGACTGAGCCCATTGGCGAAGTTAAAGGTCGTCAGAATCATCACCGCCTGGCTTATACCCAATCCTCTGGCAAGTCCGAATGACGTCGACAACGGGATCATGGCGATTCCGGCAGCTCCTGCTAGGGCCCAAGTCATCCATAAAAACCAAAAAGCTGCAGTTCGCAACGCCTGGCGGGCGGTTAAACCACGATCGGAAGATACCGTCGTTTGCGGCCTATGTGAGGTAGTGGACGCATTTACCTCTGGGAACCGGATAAACGGTACGGCGGCCAGACCGCAAACGAGTGCGGTCAGGCCCAACACCAAAACAATTTCATTATGCGTCAGGTAATTCAACAGCTGGACGAAGATCGGAGAGACAATCGCGGCGGAAAATGCAAAGACAAAATTGACCAGTCCTGAGACCAATCCCCTTTTGTGAGGATAACACTGTTGGGCCGCCGTAAGGGCTGGGATATAGACACATGCGGAAGATACGCCGATCAGAAATGACCATACATAGATGTGGTTGATGCTTGAAGCATAGCGGAGAAGCATGGTGCAACCGCCGCATAAAATCGCACCGATGGCAATCATCCCGGCAGGACCGATTTTTTCCTGCCAGCGACCGGCCAGAAACATAAATAGGCCGACGGCTGCCAGCACAAAAAAAAGCGTTTGACCGACGGCACCCTTGCCAACCAGAAACGTCTGCTGCCAATGCGGTCCCAAAAGCCCGGGCAAACTGAATATAAAGCCGCCGGGCCAGAATACGGCCGCACAGCTGGCGATGAGCACCCGGCGCCTTTTAACCTTCTGGTCCAGTTTCATCAAAAAAGCCCTGTAATATAAAGGTTGAACAATTGCAGAGCGTTAATCGGCCAAACAGCCCTGGGGTGGACTTAATCGGCTAACCAGCCAGCGAGTCAATCGGCTAGGCGCTGCGCATACAGTGAATCCAACCTTCGTTCTTCATTTTGGTCAGCTCGCCACTTCCGGTATAAATCGTGGTTTCCGCCGGAATTGTAGAACCGAGGCGCTTCATGCTGAAATGCATCAGGGACATGCTGCTGGGTCCCCAAATCCGGCCGTAGCTTTTTTTTAAAAGCGTGCTGCCGCTAAAAAGGGCATTGGCCGCCTTGACCCAAAAACAGACAGAACCTTTCGTGTGTCCGGCGGTGAGCAGAACCATAATTTCAATATCTCCCATTTGCAGAATGTCTTTATCCTGCAGGATCTGATCCGGCTCTGTGGCGACATCCGTTTCTTTGAGATGTTGGTATTCGTATTCATGCAGACAGAAGGTTGCACCGAATCTTTCTTTCAATCGGGGCAGCGCTGTCACGTGAGATTGATGGGCATGGGAAATCAACAAATATTTCAGCGTGAGACCCATTTCATCGATTAGCTTGCCGACCTCATCGACCGCGTCCGACACATCAATGACAGCGGCCTCATTGCCGCTGATCAGCAGATACTGATTTTTGCCTTGGTCGGATACAAAGTGTTTCACTTCTAAATGGCCTTTGTGTTTTGCCATGATGATAATCTCTCCTCAAACGGAAATTAAACCTGTTCAAAGGTTGAATCCCGGAAATTTGACGCTTGATGGTTCAAACTTTGTTAAAAAAGTCCTGTATTTCCTTGATAATTTCAACCTTTTCATCCAGGGAAACATCCGTCTCAAAGATAAATTCAAGCAAAAAAATCATTTTATAATCCACGGCGGTAGTTTCATATTTTTGAAAAGAGGTGACCTCAACATCTTTAAACTTACGCGCTATTTGTTTCTCAAATAAGCCGCTACGACTTAAAACGAGTTGAATCGCTTCCTTGGCGTCATTAAGGTTTTCTAATACAATCTCAACACCCCCCAATTTTTTTACTGCATTAATGATTTTTTCACTCTCCACTTTTATTTTCATTTTGTCAGCTTATTCCTTTTTTTTAATCTTAATCTTGAAACCCACTGAGGTAATTCCCAAACCCAAACAGGTCAATCATCCTAAAATTTTTGATAATTTACAAGCCGCTTGACAGGATTAAGGATCTAATGGATTGCTCGATATTCCGGCCAACGGGCTGAGTGCATCTGATCTGTTTCCCTGTATGGCCCCAAATTCGTATTGATTACTGTATAATTGAAGACAGATCAAGCGTTTAGTCAAAACGAAAAGATGTCGACCGGCTTGACCTTTAATACGTCTATGTGTACAAACAAAGCTGGGCTCCCAGCGGGGCTGTATCCTGCCTGCTTTGATTTACAGGGAGGAAACCATGATTATGTTAATGAGACAACAGATATAATATTACCGTATGCGTGCAGAGATCTGAAAGGGTCTCGAGAGGAGGCTCAATGAAACGGTTGAACATACAGATGCTGATACTGGCGATTTCCGGGTTTGTCAGTCTTGCGGTTTCGACTGCCGGCGCAGACATATACGCCTGGACGGATGAAAACGGTATCAGACATTTTACCAATCAGGCGCCCCCGAAACAGGCAACCCTTTTTATGAAAACGCCTGAAATTCCTTATGACGAAGAGGCCGATAACCGGCGTAGCGAGGCGGACCGCCTGGCGGTTGCCAGACAGGAACTGGCAGAAAGGGAGGCCTTCTTACTGGAACAGCAATTGGCGGCCGAGCGGCGACTTGCAGCAGCCAATGCCAGGGCTGATGAGGCGCTGCGGGAAGCGGAGCGAATTTTACAGGATGCGCAGGCCGCATCTGAAAACGCAAATTACAGTTCTTCCAGCAGCTATGGATTCGGTTATTATTATCCCTATTACAGGTATAAACCCCACCATTATAAAAAAAAACACAAGCGTCACCCCGGCCATCATTATCGAAAAAAGCACCCGCACAAACACCCGGTCAAACATCCCCTGCATGACCGTTACCAGCGAAAACAGCGTGTCAGAAATCATTACTTCTTAACCAGCGGGCGATATCCATCTCACCGTGCACGAGTGGCCACTTTTCGCGGTCGGCATGGTCGTTATTAGTGAAGGTTTCTGGGTTCAGGGTTCAGAGGTTCAGGGTTTAGATGTTTCAGCATTCTGATGTTATGCTTTTTTGCTGGTAAACAACCTATGAACCTTTGAACGTTGAACCTTTGAACCAAGGAATTTGACATTATAATAGGACGTATTAAGCTCGGGATTTGGTTCTTGGAATTTAAAATTCGGGGGGATTTATTTAGGCTGCAAAAAGTCCTGAATATTAATAATTTTTTCGTCGGATTTGATGGCACCCGTCATCTTGGCGGCTGCCCCACGCACCTTTGCTTTGCGCAATTCA
>JASFIX010000219.1:0-6862 GCA_050122435.1 Desulfobacterales bacterium | reverse complement strand
AAAGCCCCGCAATGAGGCAATTTTGCGACGAACTTGTTCAACGGGTACCGAAAATTCTTGTCAAAAAAGAACAGGGAGACCCGGATGAGATCCCCGCCATTCAGGTCCATAACGGATTGCGGTATCAGGCGGTTCCTGCAGGCACCGAGGTCGGCCCCTTCATAGAAGCCCTTCAATTCGTTGATTTGGGGACCGCCCAGATTGCAGAGAAGGCTGCCGCCGGGCTCACCAAAATAGATCTGCCAACCCATTTGGTTATTTATGTTTCGCCGCAGTGTACATTCTGCCCGGGCACCGTACAACAGTTGCTTCCGCTACTGACGTTGAACCCCAACATTCGGTTGACGGTTGTCGACGCGATGCACTTCCCCGAACTTGCCGAAAAGGACAATATTCAATCGGTGCCCACCTTGATTTTAGAAGATCAATTTCGCTGGACCGGCACGTTTCAACTCGATGAGATTGTTGAAATGATGGTAAACCGCGATCCCAGTGTTTTAGGACCGGCGTCTTTGGAAATGATGCTAAAAGAGGGCAAAGCCGATCAACTCACAGAAATGATGCTGAATAAAGCAGAAATATTTCCCGCCTTTTACGAACTATTGACCCATGCAAAATGGCCGGTTCGTTTGGGTGCCATGGTGGTGATGGAAGAAATCATCGAAAAAAATCCCGATCTGGCGGTTCAAACCATCGATCCCCTGTGGCAGCAATTTGATAAAGTCGATAATCGGGTAAAAGGAGATCTTGTGTATATTTTGGGTCAGATCTCGCCCAGGGAAACAACGCCGTTGCTGGAGGGCATCTTAAACGGAGACTATGAGGCAGAAGTCAAAGAGGCCGCAATAGAAGCGCTTGATAAACGTTCATAATATGCCTTGACCAAAATTTAATTTCTCAAACATTAAATTACAGAAGCAACTAAATCCGACGATTTGGGAGCTTGGAAAAGGTGTACCGGTAGCCACGCCGCTGCCTATTTGGTTTTCTCTTCGACTTTTAGGGTCAAACCCGTTAGGGAGCATCTGAATGGATAACTTTGCCAGAAAGTATCGGTTTGAGCTGCTTTGAGCATATTACGCCATCCAAAACAACCTCGGCATTGCTGCTGTGATTTCAAGCACGGCGGCCGCCGCCCCTTATGGATAATATCAGTATGAATTACGGATCTTGGCATCGGTTTAAAACCTCCTAATAATATTGGTGACACATATCACGGAGGATTTAGGATTTACTTTCAAAATTCGACAGCAGTAAGCGGTATGGGAGAGAAATTAAAGTCCCTCACTTCGAATTGCAGCCGGATGCTGAATGAGAATTGTGTGCTGTTATTTCATCTCGTCTCTCGTTAATTCCTGAAGCATTGATTCAGGTGTCATCGGCAAATTAGTCAGCCTCACGCCTGTCGCATGACAAATTGCATTGGATATAGCCGAGGCCACATTTACCATGCAGCCCTCACCGATACCCTTAGCGCCGTAAGGGCCGGTTGGTTCGTTCGATTCTACGATGATCGGAACGATTTCAGGCGCATCACAAGCCCTCAACAGCCGGTAATCGGCAAAACTGCTGTTCAATATGCGCCCATCAGCAACCAGCAGATCCTCGGTAAGGGCAAATCCGACCCCCATAACTCCGCCGCCGATGATTTGTCCTTTAACCAGACCGGGGTTTATGGCCCGGCCCACATCAAAGACGCTGGTCAAATGCAAAACTTTGACTAGGCCAGTTTCGGTATCCACTTCCACTTCGGCAAATATGGCGCCGTAGTACCCCGGCATGGCAGGAGCAACCCCGGCGGCCGATCCGATGACCTGTTCGCACAAGCTCATGTCCTCAATCTGGGTTTTGCGCATCAGGTCGCTGATTGAAATTCTATTGTCCGGTTTGGCGGTTTCGAAAATATCACCATCCTTGATATCAAGTTGGCCGGCAATTACGCCCAGCTCTTTGGCAGCGTATTCAAGAAGTTTTTGACGGGCCTCATTGGCGGCGGCCTGGACTGCCAGGCCGCCACCGTAGGCCTGCCGGCTGCCATGGGTGCCGCAATCGAGGGGAGTGGTCTCGGTGTCAGCTTCGGAGACGGAAATTTTTTCAAACTCGATGCCCAGCGTCTCCGAGGCAATCTGGGCCAGAACCGTCCGGTTACCCTGCCCTTCGTCGGCCGCCGCCGTCACCAGATTGACGCTGCCGTCCGCGTTGATCATTACGGTAGCCGCAGCCGGATCCGGCAACGCTTTGCCCGCACCGGTTCCATGCAACATAACCGAAAGTCCGATGCCTCTCTTAATAGGACCTTCATCAGGCGGTTGCTCCCTTTTCTTTTTCCAGCCCGATGATGCCGCGCCTTTTTCCAGACATTCCTCCAGACCGTTGCTGCGGATCTCATCTTCCAGGACAGGATCGATTTCACCCTGCCGGCGGTAGTTCTTAAGTCTGAGTTCCAGTGGATCCAGGCCAAGCTTGGCAGCAATGATATCCATCTGAGATTCCTGGGCGAAATTCATCTGGGGATTGCCGTATCCTCTCAAGGCACCACAAAGGGATTTATTGGTAAAAACAGCGGTGCCTTTAAAACGGTAATAGGGTACTTTATATAAACCGACGCCGGTGGACAAACAGTCGGCGAGAACACCGATATAATGCGTGCCGTAGCCGCCGACATCCGAGACGATTCCGACATCACTGGCTGTGAGGATGCCATCATTGGTGACACCGGTCTTTATTTTGATCGTCATGGGATGCCGGGTTTCAGTGGCAATAAAATCCTCTTCGCGGCTAAATGCCATCCGAACGGCTCGTCCGGTCTGACGCGACAGCCAGCTGCACATCACTTCAAGCCCGTGGATAAGACCACAGCGGCCCCCAAAAGACCCGCCGGTGTGGGGTTTGATGACCCTGACTTTATTTAAGGGCAAACCCAGCGCACCGGCCAGGTAGTGCCGGCTCCAATGAGGCAGCTGTGTGGAGGAATAGACGGTCAGTTTGCCATTGGCCTGGTAGTGGGCAATACAGGTTCCAAAGGGCTCTAAAGCGGCGTGTTTTTGTTTCGAAGTACGGTAAGTGTTCTCGACAATAAGATCAGCTTGCTGAAACCCTTCCTGAATATCCCCGTCACCAAACATTTTTTCAAATTTAAAGGCAGTGTTGCCCCGGTCGTGAATTTTGGTCTTCGTTTCGGCCATGGCTTCCAAAGGATCCTGCAGGGCCGGCAAGGGTTCGTAGTCGACTTTGACCAGGGAAAGGGCTTTGTCGACCGTCGCCGGATCATCAGCCGCCAGGGCCAGTACAGGATCGCCGATGAACCGAACCACATTGTCGCGCAGATACATCTGCTTTTTCTTTTCTTCGGTGCGCAGCGAAAACCAGTATTCGATGACTTTGGGAACCTCAAAAATGGATGCCACCGCCCTGACGCCGGGCAATTTTTCTGCGGCCGCGGTGTCGATGTGTTTAACCCTAGCGTGGGCATGGGGGCTGCGCAGCAGTTTGGCATGCAGCATATTTTCTATTTTCAGATCAGCTGCGTATTTGGCCGCTCCGGTAACTTTTTCGATGCCGTCAATGCGTTGCATGGGTTTTCCCACCGCTATTGAGGAATCAGTCATGGCTCTCCCCCCTTATTTCCTTGGCAGCCTTGAGAACGGCTTTCACGGGCTGATCGTAGCCGGTGCAGCGGCAAAGGTTATTGGCCAGATGGCGCCGAATCGAATTCTCGGCAGGTTCAGTTTCGATGTTTAGCAGCGCATTAGCTGCCATGATCATACCGGGTGTACAGTAACCGCATTGTACCGCAGATTCGCTGACAAATGCTTTTTGGAGCGGATGAAGCTCGGATTCTTTTTGAAGTCCTTCAATCGTCAGTATGGTGCAACCGTCGGCCTGGACTGCAAGTATTAGGCATGACAAAACCGCCTGACCGTCGAGATTCACCGTGCAGGCGCCACACTCTCCTTCGCCGCAGCCCTCTTTGGTGCCGGTCAGGTCAAGTTGATCCCTGAGGACGTCAATCAGCCGATCACCCGGGCTCACCGACAGTTCATACCATTCGCCGTTAACGCTTATCTTAATGTCGACCTTTTTCACTGACCACACCTCCGTATACTGTTTTCGAGGGATCTTCGAACCAATACCGCCACCATTTTTTTGCGGTAGGCTGCAGTAGCCCGTACATCATCGATCGGCTTTGCCTCCTGGGCAGCCACCACGGATGCCTTTTCGATGATTTCAGCATTGAGTTCTGCACCGGTAAGCACGGACTCGGCCTTTTTTGCTCGAAAGGAGATTGGCGCCACGGATCCCAGTGCTATCCTGGCAGATTCGCAGCGGTTCTTTATGCAGGTGACGAGGGTAGTCACATTCGCAATGGCCGTATCGATCGCCGTCTGATGGCGCCTGAGCTTTTGAAAAGCTGCCCCGGCATTTTGTGAAAATTTCGGGATGCGAATTTCCAACAAGATTTCATCTGTATCCACCGCCGTATAATTAGCGCCCTTAAAGAACTTTTCGATCGGGATCTCTCTTGTCCCGTTCGGCCCTGCCACCACAAGGATGGCATCTAATACCAACAAAGCTAACGCAAAATCCGCAGAGGCAGATGCATTACACAGATTGCCTCCCACGGTGGCCCTGTTTCTGATCGTTGGGGTGGAATGAGCGCTGGCCGCTTCCGATAATGCCTCATAGGGGCCTGATGAAAAAAGAGCTGATGCACCAATGGTGTTTATCGTGGTGGCAGCGCCGATACAAATGTGGTCACTGTCCTTTTTGAGATAATCCAACTCCAGCTTGGATATGTCTACCAAATGATTGAAGTTATCCAAATTGTTAACACCGGTCCGTCGGGGTAAAATATCCGTTCCACCGGCTATCACTCTGGCCCTATTTCCAAATCTTGAAAGGATATCAATAGCCTGCATTAGATCTTGGGGGCGATGATATTCTTCAATCTGAAAATAAACGCTCATCTTTTTTCCTCCATTTGACTCGCCTTTCGCAGAGATTTCGGGGTCTTAAAATTCCAGGCGAACTTCAAATATCCAGCCAGGCTTTTACTTTGCAGCGAAATTCGCTAAAAAAATTAGGGGCCATAATCAAGTCGATCAGACAGATTTATTCCAAAGAATTACATGCTCAAATTCAGATAGTGAATTTATCAGATATTCTTCTGCCGGTATATGCCACTTGGTGACCATATTTTTCAGCCAAGGATTCAGCGAATGTACCGATAAGCGTAAGACACCCGATCACTTTTTCCCCAGGTCCCATAACAGGTGCACTGACGGCATGGATTCCGGGCCTTATGTCGCCCCTTTCTTCTGCAAATCCACGCTTCCGACACTGTTCTATCTCTTTTATTAATCGATCCTTATCCATTCGTGATGGATCACCATAAAAGTACAAATTATTTTTGGACAATATTTTTTCCCTCTCAGTTTCAGATAGGAACGCTACGATGGCTTTCCCGATAGCCCCAAACGTCATGTGAAATCTGTGACCGAGTCTGATCGAAATGTCCATGAATGGATCCCCCTCACGTTTTGCCACAACAAATACATGCTCTTCATTATTCAGACCGAAAAATACCGTTTTTCTTGTCTGTTTCGACAGTTCTTCCACAAAGGGGGTTACGATATCTCTTATGTCTAGCCGATCTAAGACTCGACGTGCTAAAAAAAGCAGGCCAAGTCCAAGTGAATAGGTTTTAGTTTGGGGGTCCTTTTCTATAAACCCATATTTATTCAGTGTCGCAAGAATGGAAAATGCTTTGCTTGGGGGTATGTCTACCTCTCTGAAAATATCTGTGAGCCTCATCGCAGTTTCCTGGCTTTTTGCTAAACTAATCAGCACCTTGGCCGCTTGGTCCACAGCAGGCACAGTGGTGGTATAACCCGATTTGTCCCCTATTTTCCGATATGAATCTTCCATCATTATTTACTCCGGCGCTAATTTATATAATTAAAAATTTTTTGTCAAGAAAAAGCTTTTCTGTCAACAAAAATATCAATGCCAAATATGACCTGTGATTTCATATCGTCCATCCGAATTTTCACTAGATTATAATTTTGCAGATTAGCCAGGGCGAATATACGCTTTTTTGAGTCAATATTTTTTTTAGACTTCGTGCCTGAAGCGAATTTTTAGAGGTGCCCAGAAAATTTGAGATTAGCGGAAGGAAGGTGAATTTTTTCAAAAGTTTAGATTTATAGCCGAAATGTAAAGTTTAAGGATCTTGTGTAATGCGTTCGGCAATATTCAATGATTAAACCGTTTTTAAGCTATCCAAATAACCGTGATTTGTAAATTTGCTAAGATCAAAAATATAAAACGAAATTTTATCTCCTAATAACTGAAATATGGCCAAAGATATAGAGATCGAATCTCCTGGCGCATAAAAACTGTATAAGAAACTGCAAAACAAATAATAGTAATAGCGATAAGGGAAATAATATAGGTCACGACGATGATCATGCTTTGACTCAAACTCAGTGGCCCTGAAAATCGAGACATAGATAAACTTTCCATTGGTGCCATGGTTACAATCGAGCGAGCAGATTTTCGCATGGGATCAATAATCGTGGCAGTCGCATCCGTATATCAAGTATTTAAAATTAATTATCAAGCCCAATGCAAGCGTTATGTACCGCAAATTAATACAAAAATAATGCTATCAAAAAAAAACAAATGCACCTGATATTTGGACGCGTTGGCTAATTCGTTATGGTAACTTGCTTCAATTTGAAAAAAGCTGTCTTAGAAATTACTGTCTCTCATCTAAAAGAAATGATTAGACTATGGAGCGGGTCTTCTTTGTATTTGGTACAATGTCCGCCCTGATGGGCGTTGCGGCATGTGCGTTCGG
>JASFIX010000218.1:0-6869 GCA_050122435.1 Desulfobacterales bacterium | reverse complement strand
AGGATTATTCAGGATTATTTTTTTATCTTTCTCACTTCCCGGATGGAAGTGAGAAAACTCAATCCGCTTTCAGCGGAATCTTAATTTATCTGGCAAACATTAGTATTCAGAAATGTTTTTTTAGTGCCATTTAATTATCAGCACATCTATGAGCATGATCACCTTCGCCGAAGGCGATTGTGTATTTTCAGTTTCTTCTGGAAACTGAAAATGGAAAATTAAAATCTTGTAGATCCTGTTAATCCTGTCTAAAAAATACCTGACACCTCATGCTTAATACTTGATTTATGCATATTGCAATATTATTAATAATAATATATGGAATAAAGTAATGAACCTTGTAAAACTTTGCTAAAAATAAAAAAGGCAGGGTAAAATGGCAAAAAAGAGAAAAAACTCACTGTTTGAAGAAATATCCTTACCGTTACCGTCACCATCCGACCTGAGAGGCCGGCAATCGGTTCGTGCAACCTTTAAGTTATCCGCCCGGGCGATTGACGTTATCAGCATCGTGGCCGCGCAGCTTGGCATCAAACAAAAATCGCTCTTTGATCATTTGATCGAGGATGTGCAGTCATTAAATGTGATTGCAAACGAAATCGAAGACGAGGTGTTTGATGCCCTGGATCGGATTCAAAAAACCTTTGTGATCAGCCGACGTACACTGTCCTGCCTGGAACAAACATCGCGGCAATTCAATGCGCCGCGGGACGCCCTGGTCGAGTATTCGATTCAGCGATTGTTGCCGGTAATTGCAAAAGAAAGGGAAAGACACAGCAAGCGCAAGGAAATTTTAAATGATATCAATGCCCATCTGGAACAGGGATTGAAAATCCTGCAAAAGGCACGATCGCTGCTGGGGGAAGATGATCCGGTTTATTCCAGATTTGAAACCGCCATGCAATCCCTGGTAAACTCCCAGAGTCACATTGAAAATTATGTGAAAAAAGGAAGTGTTATCGAAGATTTTTAGCTGAAGGCGGTTTTCATTCAGAGCCCTATGGTAAGCTGAATGAATGATCATGGGCTATTTGTGAAGACCGCGTCCGCCTCAGGCGGATTTGAGTGCATTAGGGATTGTTGCTAAAGAACAGGGACCGCCCGACTCCTCACTTAGGTGCCAGCATCAACAGCCCGTCATCCGTATTCAGATCCATTCTAAACCGGCGCAGATAATTTAAGCCCAGCAAGCCCAAACCGGGTTGATTGGGAATATCAATCACAAGTGCTTTTACATTATAGGTCTCAAAACCTTCTAGAGAGATTGAATCCAGTACGACTTCGGGCGCATGTAGCTCACCGCTGGCTGTAAAGACCTTACGGCGTGGATTTCGAACCGATATGACGATGCCAAGACTTCTGGCGGTCGAAAACGGTATGGTTACCATCGATGCACCGGTATCTACGATAAATTCCTGTGAAGTTTCCTGATTGATCGAGGCGGTCACCGGTATTTGCCGGGTACCCGGTTCAAAGCGGATGAGAATTTTTCCGTGTTGCCCTTTCAGTTCAGCAACCTGCGCCTGTAAGCTTATGACCTGGTCCCTGAGAGCCGGAGGATAATCTTTGGCCGCCAAAAGATTTTCAGCCGTTGCCCAGTCCTCCTCGACCAGGGCCAGTTTTACACCAAACAGATAAATGTTGAGGTCATCCGGCCGCTGACGGACCCCGCGTTCATAAACCCGCCAGCCATCTTGAATATCGCCACCTTCAAGCAGCGCATTTAGCCAGTTTTGATAAAGACCGGCATGAAGTTCATTTAACTGTGTTTTTTCACGATTGCTTTGCGGCCTCAAATCTTTGATCGCGTTTTCGGTTAAATTGACTGCCTCTTCCAGGCCAAAGCTTTCCGCAGTCAGAATAACCACATCCGCTATCAGAGAGACATCATCTGCCCGAGCAAGGATCTCGGCATCAAAATAACCGACCGCCTGAGATCCAAAACCTTCTTGAACCACGCGCCCAAGTATCAACCGCATTTGGCTGATCACTGCCTCGGGTTTCAGATAATCGGGCGTCCGGTCGACAGATAGCTTGGGATCGATCTGGAAGGCCCGGGCAAATGCTGCCAGGCGATCTAAATTTGAGTAGTCATCACCCATGGCTAACGCCCGCACGAACTCTTCTTCCCGGCCGTTGGCAAAGGTAATTCTATAATAATCATCGACCCGGATTTCGGGTTTAAGGTTCCGCCCCATATCACCGGCCCATAAAAAGGCGCCGTCGAGGAAATCGCCGAATGTCCAGCCAACCACACGGCCATCCTGAATAAAGACGCCCGAATCGTTAATACCGTCCGGCAGGGAACCTCTATAAAAGTTTCCCTGTCTGCCGATACTGCCGATCTCAACTGGCTCCGATGGATCCGAGGAATTAAGCGCCAGCCAGGTCAGCGGCTTGCCCGCAGACCAGGGATAAAGCTCCGGGCTTTCAAGAACCTGATCTTCCGGGATCCGCCACAGGCTAACTATATCCAGATCGTTTATGATGCCGCCTTCAATATCCTGAGAATCTCCCGCACTTATCTGAAGCACCCAGCTGGAACCGCCAATCGCTTCCCGGGTGGGCAGAGCGACCCAGCCATCGCCAACTACCGGCACCAAGATTTCTGAAATCAGATTGCCGACGATATCCCTGATCCGAAGCAGTCCAATCGAAATATTGATCTGTTCGGTATCGGTTTCACTTTCAGGCAGGGGTTTAACAACGGCAGCTTTTCCGGGTAAGCGGGTTTGCCTGGGGGGTAGTTTCTCCGGTTTTTTTTCGGAAATAAGATTCGATTTGGGCGCTGGTGGAGGCGTGCTGTCCGGACGGTAATAAAAATAAATCACACCTACGACAAAAAGAACAAATAGGGCAATCAAAAGCAAGGGGTGGCCGGCTTTCTTTGCCGGTTTTTCATGCAAAGAGGCTCCGCAGTTATAACAAATATCAGACTCAATGGGATTTTTGATGTTGCATTGAGGACAATCGATGATTTTAGGATCGTCGGCTGAATCTCTTTCCATAATTATAATCCGGCCGTGATGGGCTTGAGCTTGTGGTTAAATATGGTAAGGGCAAGACAAACCACGCATATCTTGGAATTATAACACAATTTCATTGGTCGCCAAAGCAAATCGAAACCATTTAGCAGAGCAAGGACTTTAAAGCCTATTCCGGCAGTGCTGCCAGTATACTGGCAACAAAGGCTTCGTCATTCCAGGCACTTTTAACAGACGTTGCGCCAAATCGAACCAAAACCAGGTTTTTTGATGGAACCACAAATACCCGCTATTCCTGGAAGCCCCGCACGAAATAGGTATCCACCGGTACCGAGACCATTATTTTGTTATTTTTAAAAATGCAAACAATAACTGTATAGTTAAAGTTCCCTCTATTTTATTCAGGTGGATTTTCCTGTTCGACAAAAAGTGTAAGCCCATCCATTTTGACAATCTTGACGGACTGACCCATTTCAATCGGTGGCCCGCCATTGATTATCTCAGCTCGCCAGAGCTCTCCGTGGACCTGGACATATCCCTTTGGCGCCAGTCGCTCTTTGGCAATGCCGCGCTCTCCGATCATCGACCGGGATTGACCGGATCGCTCCCAATCATAGGCCCGCCAGACAAAGGGAAACAGGACCACATCTTTGACGATCCAAAAACCGATGATACTCCAGAAAAGCCATACCGGCAGAACAACCCAGTGCTGGATAATAAGCAAGATCAGAATAACCGCCGCCAATCCGGGGATATTCAGCAAAATGTACCTGAGATAAATCGGTTTTGGTATTTGTTTTAATCTAAGACTCATTTTTTAAAGATATTTTAATTAGACCGGATCCAAAGGATAAATTGGTTTTCTGCCGTTCTTCCTTTGCAGGAAATCGAAATTTGTCGCCTATGTAATAATCCGGATAAATTCATTTTCTAGCAGATTGCGTTCCGATTTAATTTGCGCCATGGCCCGACTCATTAATTTGTGTTTTTCGTGCTGCCCGTTTCTCAATTTTGCGGTTTGTGTCGGGCAAAGATACCAGGTGCAGATCCAGGGTCGGGTCAACCGTGGCATTCGGCATCCTTTCGGTCCCAGGTATCGACAGGGCATACCCAAATTGGCTTTCGGTTGAGCCGGGGGAATGGGTTGATTATTAAAATGCAAAAACAACAGGTCTTTGAAATCGAACCAGACACCGGCTTTCAGGCAGCACGGATCCGGACACCAGGGGCAGGAATCGGCACACAACTCATGAAGAAAGGGAAAAATAGATTGCAGGTGGTGCTTTACGCTTTGCGCGAAAGACACCACCGACTTAAAATCCTCAGGATAACGCTCTAAATGAAACCTGATTGACCCATTGACAGCCTGCCATTCATCCGGCGGCGCCCAGGGTATATTTGATTTTGATGGATCATCATTAAAGGCTTTAAGCATGCTTATAATCTACCACGATTAAGGTAAGATCGTCATCCAGTGCTTCTTCAGAAGGTTTACCCGACCACTTAAATACCTGCTGGATGAGCGCATCTATAAATTGATCCACCGAAAACTGGGCATGGGACACGATAAAGTTTTTTAAGCGGTCGAAGCCAAAAAGCGTTTGGGTCGCGTTTGACGTTTCAACAATCCCATCCGTGTAAAGGATAATCCGATCATCCGGCTGAAGCGGAATGTGAATATTTTTAAATTGAATATCTTCAAATTGTCCCAGAACAGTTCCTTTTCCACGAAATTCATAGATTTTTTTCTCCGCTGTGCGCCACAATAGCAGCGGCATATGGCCCGCACCGGCATAGATCATATTTTTTTCTTCAATATCAAGGAAAAGATATCCGGCTGTGACAAAATCGCTTTCAAGCTTCCCGCATAGCACCTTGTTGATTCCATCGAGGACTTCGGCCGGATTGGCGGCATGGGTTGTATTGGAAGCAAAGGCAATCTTTACCATTGAGCTGATCAGTGATGCCGGCACCCCGTGGCCGGAAACATCGGCGACAAGTATGCCCAGGCTTTTTTCATCCACTTTTGCGAAATCGTAAAAATCTCCTGCCACAGATGCCATGGGGACATATCGGGCGGCGACTTGAAGGTTCTCTATCACAACCCCTTCACCAGGCAAAATGAAAGACTGGATTTGCCGTGCGGTTTCGAGCTCATTTGAAATCGTAATCAGTTCTTTTTCGTTTTGAAAAAAGCGATGGGCGACAACATAACCCAGACAGCCTAAGAAAATGACAAAACCTAGTGCCTCGAGAATGGAGCCCTCATATCCTTTTTTTAGCAAAGGCCCAGTATTTTGGATTAAGGCCGTCGCCGCAAAAATAAAAAAACCAAATCTTAAGACTTTCAATTCACGATTCCATATCAGCTCTGGTTGAAACATATTCGCAAGTACTACCACGATACCGATAATGACCATGATATTGTTGGCAGCCCATGCCGTGTAAGGTTTCTGCAGGTAGACACCTACTGAAATAACGATTATTGAAAAGACAATCTGGACTTGCAGGAGTCGTCGAATCGATGATTTCCATCCCTTTCCGAGAAACTGTTCGGTAAATAACCAGGCGAAGATGGGAACGAGATAGGTGATAAACCAGTGAATATAACTCCAGTTTGGTAAAGGTATGCTAAAAAAAAACTCAAATGCTCTGGTGCGGGCCCCGTATAGAAAACATAGCATTCCAAACGAGATCAGGGACAGATCATTCGCTTTCCAGCG
The DNA here is from genome assembly GCA_050122435.1 of Desulfobacterales bacterium. Classification (GTDB taxonomy): domain Bacteria; phylum Desulfobacterota; class Desulfobacteria; order Desulfobacterales; family JAHEIW01; genus JAHEIW01. The sequence continues at coordinate 1,162 of JASFIX010000218.1, read as the reverse complement.
CAGAAGGGACAGTGCAATCAGCGCAAGACCGATAATAGACATATGCGTCCCAAAGATGATTTCATAAATATACCATCGATCCAGATCTATAGAATCCTTGCTTTGCTGATTTACCGGAGATTGTTCTGCAGGTGTTCCCGAACTCGTCAGGACGATTTGTCCATTCGGCATATTTTCGATGGCGAGTGAATCTGAAGGAAAAAACGAAAAAAGTGCAATTAGGAGAAAAAATACAGACAATTTTCCAATGAATATGCGCATTGATTAAAACCAGACGCTACTATTGCGGTTTGAGAAAACTTCTCAGCTGAGAAAGGTTTTCCGGAGACGCCACGATAAGATGTTCGTTGATGCGTTGTCCGTCCAGGTATTCATTGAGATGGAAATCGCTGCCATCCATTTTGCAGATTTTTCCTCCGGCTGCTTCTAAAATCACCCGGGCGGCTGCCAGCCCCTGAAAGGATTCATTGGTAGTAATGGCTGCATCAGCGCGACCCATGGCCACGTAACAGATATGAGCGGACGCGCATCCCAAAGATCGGATTTTACCCGGAAAGGTAGACCGGTAGTTTTGGTTAAATCGAGAGTAAGTCAACAAAAGGCTTTCATTATCAATCACATCGGCAGCGGGGATCCGGATTTTATCATTGCCCCAGAAGGCCTCTTTACCTGCCCGGGCGTGAAACAAATCGCCGGTGGCCGGCATGTAAAACACACCAAATATTGGCCAGAAATTATCCAATAGGGCAATAGACATGCCCCAGATGGGAATACCGGCCTGAAAATTGGCCACCCCTTCGAGGGGGTCAAAAATCCAGAGGTACCGTTTTTGCCCGTGGGAGTAATCTTCGTTTACCTCGCCAAAGCGAAAAATCTGATGCTCGGGAAATTCCCGATCCAGCCGATCTTGAAACAGATCGATCAGCTGGTTTTCGGCTTCGGTAACCACGCTTTGATCAAATTTTACCTGTGGTTTGCCTTTGCCGTAATAAGCCATCGCCTTTTCACCGGCCTGATGGATGACATCCATTGCAAATTCGCTGAGCTTATCGATCCCAGGGGCCATAAAATACCTCCTTTGATAAAACTTTGGTGTTTGGTGTTTGGTGTTTAGTGTTTAGCATGGACGTGACCAAACACCAAATACTAAATACCAAACACT
>JASFIX010000217.1:0-6870 GCA_050122435.1 Desulfobacterales bacterium | reverse complement strand
CTACTCCCGCTAAACCAACCAAATTAATTATTTCTTTATCAGATCCGCGTAAAAAATAGGGAGACTAAACCTGATCCCACAAAAACTGAAACCAATTTCATGCAGGAAGTCATGTAGTTCGAATCGATCCCTAAGGTTAACCGAAATCTCCTACAATCGACTCAGCTAAGGTTGGTGGTGGGGGGAGGATTCGAACCTCCGAAGGCTTCGCCGACAGATTTACAGTCTGTTCCCTTTGACCACTCGGGAACCCCACCTAAAAAAAACACTTTGAAAATAGACCCGGTATTCAAGTTGCAGGACGTTTAGCATGCCAGTTAGCTTTAATGGAGCCAGCGGAGGGACTCGAACCCACGGCCTACTGATTACAAATCAGTTGCTCTACCAGCTGAGCTACGCTGGCCTAACAACTTAACCCGTTAAAATTATTTTAAATTTCTTGATTTTTGATGAGATGATGTCCTGCACCTAAAACTACTATTTTTAATTACCTTTATTATAAATATCAAATTCGATTATTGATTAAAATATCAATATATTGGTGAAAATTAAGAAATATATGGCATAATTGTGGTTTTTTCTCTTTATTTCTCATGTTTTTATCATATTTTACAATTTTTTAAGTTATTAGAATTGGATTGTGATCAGGATATGTAAACCAATGTGGATGGATTAAATATTTGATCTTATTTTAATTTTCATTGGCTTTGTTTATAAGGTGTGATATCCGGCGCTCTAAAATGCTGCAACGGGCGCATCCAAAGATATGTGCTAATCTATTTGACAAAATTATTAAAACCGATACTATTCCTATTTAAAAACAAATATAGTAAAATAGAATATTACGATTAATTCTTAGGACTTTCAAGCATTTTCCACTTAAATTCTCAAAAATATTTAGGGCATACGCATAATTTTGTGGTGCCGCAACCGCAGTCTGACTGTTGACTGCCGTTTATGGCTCGGTCTCAAGTTAAGTTTTTATTAAAATTGACGATATTGGATTATAACAGCGTTACAAAGTGACAATTCATTCAGACTACCTGGAGCGCTTTGACCCCTCGGGTTAAATAAACCGTCTAAACAGAATCGGAAGACACCCAGACACATAAAATAATGTGTATGTGTATTAATCACTTTTCAGAAAAAGTAAAGGTTGCAAAAATCTTGCAGTTGCGATTTTACTGAATCAAGCAGTCGGCGGGTTGCTACCGACAGGCAAGATATTCAAAGGCGGAATTGAATCAAACCAAGGATATTGTTGAATTATATTTTACTAACTAGATAAATAGTGGTATATAATAAAAAAAATCGGAACCGGGAACTGAACAGATGAAAATACGCTTGATTTTTCTTTTTTGTTATCTATCGATCTTCATTTTGGGCTGTAGTCATTTACTTCAAAACAATTCTGCGTACCGCAATAGCAGTAATCAGGATGCAGAATCTTCTGCCAGCCTCTCAAGCAATCCAAATCTAGAGACCGAATCTAACAACAGTCTCTCAATCAAACCAAACCAGGGTGCCGACTTTAACAGTGCCACCCATACCCAACCCCCCCAAACAATTTCGCCCGGTATCAGCGACTCTGCTTTGGAAGAAAAAGAACTGGGGTCTTATGAGGACGGAAAAACAGAAGACCTAACCAAAAAGATTCAAACCTTGCTGGACGAAGCCCTTGATCTGTGTCAGGTCTCTCAGGATTTCTGGCAAAACGGTGAACTTGAAAACGCATTGGACGCCCTGGATCAGGCGTACGCCTTGATTTTAAGTGCCGACACATCCGATCATACCAAATTAATCCAACAAAAAGAAGATCTGCGCTTTATGATATCCAAGCGCATCCTGGAAATTTACGCCTCGCGCAATATTGTTGTGAACGGAAGTCACAATGAAATACCGCGGGTAATGAATAAACATGTCCAATCCGAAATTGATCGGTTTACCATCGGCAACGAAAGAACCTTTTTCATCGAATCCTACCAGCGATCCGGCCGATACCGGCAGCACATTGTCGCGGCTCTTGAACAAGCCGGCTTGCCTGAAGAGCTTTCCTGGCTGCCGTTAATCGAAAGCGGTTTTAAAGTAAAGGCACTATCCCGCTCCAGAGCCTTGGGATTGTGGCAATTTATCCCTTCTACCGGCTACAAGTTCGGGCTCAAAAGAGATAAGCTCATTGACGAACGCATGGATCCCATAAAATCGACCCGGGCCGCTATTGACTACCTTAAGGAGCTGCACGCCATTTTCGGCGATTGGACCACTGTGCTGGCCGCATACAATTGCGGGGAAGGAAGGGTATTGAATGTCATCCGGCGCCAGAATGTGAATTATCTGGACAATTTCTGGGATCTTTACGAGCGCCTGCCGCGCGAGACCGCTCGCTATGTGCCCAGATTTTTAGCGACCCTGCATATCCTGGATCAACCGGAAAAATATGGCCTGAATTTAAATAATTTGGATACGCCGCCGCATTATGAAACGGTAACGATTGCCAAACAAGTGCATCTAAAGGATGTCGCCAAGTCGATCGCGGTTGCGGAATCTGCACTCACCGAACTGAATCCTGAATTGCGTTATAAAATATCTCCGGAGGACAATTATCCGTTAAGAGTCCCCCAGTACAAAGGAAGCATTTTATTAAGCCGGCTGGATAAAATACCGGTTTCAAAGCCTCCCAGGCGCGCATACGTTTATCATCGCGTCCGGACCGGGCAAACCCTTTCACTGATTGCCAAACGATACCGGACCAGCGTTTCAATGATCATGCGGGCAAATAATTTGCGACGGTCAAATTATATCGTCACCGGCCAATTACTCAAAATACCCCAGAGGGGTTATCGATATCGCCCGCCAAAAGCGCCAATGCCGAAGTACGGCCGTAGTGTCGTCCATACAGTTAAAAAAGGCGATTCGCTATGGACCATCGCCAAAAAATACGGGACGACCACCAAAAACATTCAGAAGCTCAATCATCTGAGAACGACCGAACTGCACAAAGGACAAGTTCTGACCATCTTTGATAACAAACAAACACCGCCGAAGGTCGAAGGTCTAGCCACCTATCAGGTAAAATCAGGTGACAGCCCGTTCTTAATTGCCAAAAGGCACAATATGACCCTGAAGCGGTTTCTATATTTAAATCAATTATGGCCCGATGACACCATTTACCCCGGCCAAACCGTATATATTGAATAGAAGTGGTTTCAAAACCCCATCTGAGGCCCAATGGCTGCGTTGCCCCGCTTTGCGGGATTCGCATCTGATTTTTTAAATTAGAGTGCAGCACAGGCCTCCGGTAAATGCTCACATACCCATATGTATGCTGAGAACAACGACTTTCCCGATCGGCCTGGCGCCTTGCTTTGATGCACACATTAATGTGCTAAAATCAAGACGTGTAATCCCGCGTTCAAGCGGGAAACCTGATCTGGAATTTTGAAATCACTTCCATTAACATATATTAAGATTCAAACGCTTTTTGAACCCATCTAAAAAAAATTGAGATGGGTTCTTGTTTTATCCGCAGCGGTACCCACCCATCCCCCCAAATCACCCAAAAAGGATTCAATCGATGCCCCTAAGGGCGATTCCCCTATTTTGGGCTTGCAACCGGCTTTATTCCAAAATAATAATATAAGCCATCTCAAAATTATCAGTTCATCTTGGAAGACAGAGAAAAAAGTTCCAAGTTGCTCTCAAGTAAGAAGTGCCTAAAATGCCTAAAATGAGCTAAAGTGCCTAAAGTTATGGTGTCGCTGCGCTCCATTGTCTTAATTTAATCTATCTCACCGCAGCGACGCAGAGGGCGCGGAGTTTTTTTATATAAAACTTTCTCTTTGCGTGCTCTGCGTCTCCGCGGTGAATCCAAAAAAATGGACAGAATTCCTTTGTTTTCTTATTGTTTTTGATCGATTCTGGCAATACCAGTGGCAGTCAAACCGTCTAGCAGCTAAAAGGAGGACCTATGAGCGCAATCAATTATAATCTTGAGGATCAGGTTTTTGTCGTCACCGGCGGCAGCAGAGGCATCGGATTCGAGATCGCCAGGCTGCTTCTCAACCAGAAGGCCAAAGTCGTCATCTGTGGCCGAAAACAGGAAGGTCTTGATCAGGCCGCTCAAGCGCTAGCGGCCGGCGATAATCTTTTAGCAGTTCAGGCTCATGTTGCCAAAAATGAAGAGATCGAAGCACTCTTTGATCAGACGCTGGACCGTTTTGGAAAACTGGACGGGCTGATCAACAATGTGGGCATGAACATCATAACCGCTGTGGTGGATGCCGATCCCGGCCTGTGGCATAAAATCATTGATTCAAATCTCAACGGCAATTTTTTATGTTCCCGCAAAGCGGGACAAATTATGCGGGGCCAGCAAAACGGAAAAATCGTAAATATTTCTTCAATTGCCGCCAGAAGATCCGCCCCGGCTATGGGGATTTATGGAATCGCCAAAGCCGGCATCGAGATGTTGACCAAAGTACTGGCGCAGGAACTGGCCCCATTTAATATCCAGGTAAATGCCGTCGCTCCGTGTATGGTTCGCACCGCTTTCAGTGAGCCCTTCTGGTCAAATAAAGATCTTCATGAAGCCATCGTTAAAACGATTCCACTGGGCAGAATCGCGGAACCCATCGATATCGCCCATCCAGCCCTGTTCCTGTGCTCCGCTGGTGCTAATTTTATCACCGGCCAAACCCTGCTCGTAGACGGTGGCGCCAGCGCAATATGACATATGACGTTTGAGAACATACATCGGCCTCCCACGAGATGGTCAGTAATCACCGGCGCTCCCTGTTCGGGCAAAACAGCTGTCATCAAAATGCTGGAACAGCGGGGATATAAAGTGGTCCATGAAGTCGCGCGTGCCTATATTGATAATGAATTAATGAGGGGGAAGACGTTACCGCAAATAAAAGCCGACGAATGGGCCTTTGAACGCCATATTCTGATGGAAAAAGTCAGAATTGAATCCACGCTTAAGAAGGATGAAGTTATCTTCTTTGATCGCGGTGTACCCGACAGCATTGCTTATTACAAACTGAACGGACTCGACCCCACCGAACCGTTTCAAAAGAGCGGTGAAGTTCGCTACCAGAATGTATTTCTATTTGAAAAGCTCCGTTTTTTGACGGACCCGGTGCGTTCGGAAGATGAAAAAACAGCTCGTCGACTGAACCGATTGATTGAAGAAAGTTATCAATCGCTGGGCTATGACATTATCCATGTGCCGGTACTCAGCGTTGAAGAGCGCACTGAATTTATCTTAAAGCACCTTTAGCAGGTTTTCTTTTTCTGTTTTGGTCAGATACCGCCAGCTACCTGATTGCAGATTGTTTAACTTAATGTTGGCAATTCGAATTCGCTTTAAATGCGTCACCTGACCTCCCACTTTTCGAACCATCCGTCTGATTTGTCTATTTTTGCCTTCCTGTAAAACAATTCGGAAGCGTCTGGCGGAAATTCGTTTAACACGTGCCGGGCGCGTCCGCGTTCCCATCATCGGCAAGCCCTTCGCCATTTTTCGCAGGGCTCCCTCGGGCAGCGGTTTGGCTACGGTGACTTCATACTCCTTCTCGTGGTTAAAAGATGGGTGCGAAAGCTGGTGGTGCAGATGGCCGTCATTGGTCAGCAGTAAAAGCCCGGTTGAATCCTTATCCAGCCGACCGATGGGATAGACTCTCTCGGAAATATCCAAGAGATCCAGCACAATCTTCTCATCTTGCTGGTGACAACTGGAGACATAACCTCTGGGTTTGTTAAGCGCGATATAGGTTGGCGGCCTATCGGATCGAATGGCATCGCTGTCGACTTCAACAACGTCCCGCTCCGGATCAATTTTTACGCCAAGCTCGGCGACGATCTTTCCGTTAACCTTTACCCAACCGGCCTTAATATATTCTTCACCCTTGCGTCGGGAACATATCCCCGCTCTGGAAAGAAATTTCTGCAACCGCATCTCGGTCATGGTCGTCCTGCTAATTTAATGAATCCTATCATTTTTATATGGTTTACCGCAAAGACGCAGAGGCCGCAAAGGTTTTTTATAAAGAAATTTTCTCTCTGCGCCCTCTGCGTCTCTGCGGTGAGCTATAGCTTTAGTCACTCCCAACTTTAGTTCATTTGTATACGGTAAACCCCCCGATCGATATCGCGATACCGCCGGGAAAAGAATTTGCATTTGAAAAAAAGCTACGATCTGTAATCAGCGTTGATCTTGACATAATCAATCGAAAAATCACAGGTTAACATCGAAGACGATCCTTTGCCCGAATTTAAATCAATCGTTATGGTATACTCTGGCTGCTTGAGGATCTGAGTGGCTTGGCCTTCGGCTTTCTTACCGCAACCCATTCCCTTTTCTACCATCAACACATCATCGAAGTAGACATCCACCGCATCAGGTTGAATCTGCACCCCCGCCCGGCCGACAGCCCCTAAAATTCTGCCCCAGTTGGCATCCTCTCCGAATAATGCTGTCTTTAGAAGATTTGAGTGGGCGACCGTATCGGCAATCTGATAGGCATCGGCATCTGATTTTGTGCCTTTGACCGCGATCTCGACCAGTTTGGTGGCGCCTTCACCATCCTTGACCAATTGCCTGCTCAGCGCCATCAAAACCGCATCAAGGATGCTTTGAAATTCTTTTCTACCAGCCTCATCGTCGATTACAATCCCTGACAGCCCGTTGGCCAGCAAAAGCGCAGTGTCGTTTGTACTCATATCGCCGTCCACGGTAATTCTGTTTAACGTACGATCCGTTGCGACCAAAAGCATCTCTTTGAGCAGCGCCGGTTCAGCCGCAATATCGGTCATGATGAAACACAGCATTGTGGCCATGTCCGGGCGTATCATCCCGGAGCCCTTGGCAAC
>JASFIX010000216.1:0-6881 GCA_050122435.1 Desulfobacterales bacterium | reverse complement strand
CTCGGCTGGTTGATGCTTTGAGGGTGGCCAGCTTAAATTGGGGATCGTTCAGATTCTCAGCAGCCTGCAGGGTGGCAATCGTTTGTGTTTTGGTCAGCATACCCTTTCCGGAAATATAATAGGGGCCAATAAAGGCTACCTTCAGATTGCGCTCCGGCGTCATGGTCATGCTGGACAAAATCAGGTCCACTTTATCATCATGGAGGGCCGGGAGCAGTTCCGCAAACGGCATGGTTTTAAATTGAATTTTTACACCCATGCTAATAGCGATTCCTTTGGCGATATCAGCATCCAGGCCGATAATTTTACCATCTTTGGTTGTTGCGTTCAGGGGCGGTTGCGTGCCGGTTGTGCCCACAACCAGTTCACCCCTTTTCAGGATGCGGTCCATTATACTGCCTGCCGGTGCGCTGGTAACAAATAAAAGTGCCAGCACCGCAACAAGAGCGGTAATGAATATAGCTCTTCTCATAGATATTCTCCTCCCTTTAAAGTTTAAGGTGAATCGGTCATGTAGCTCAAATGCGGTGAAAAAGCAATGACTAATCTTCAAAATGAAATTGAGCAAGATAGTCTTCCAGCCTGCGCTCGGCATCTTCTGACAGTTCGGGGCAATCCGGGACAGCTTTGACACCCTCCGCCAGGCGGGTGGCAAATACCAGACAGGTGGGTTCGTTGCATTTTCGGCAATTGGTTCTGGGCAGCCGCCTGAGGATCTCAAGGATGCTGGGTCTCGGCAATCCTTGGAAACAAGGCTCAATTTCGCCGCGCCGTTCCCAGGCCGTGTTGATCTCTGCGATCAGCCACTTCAATATTTTTTTGGCTTCGCCTTCATCCTTGAGAGCGTTAATGGCAATCTTACGCGGATGCAGTGTAACGACTCAAATTGCGGATTTTGTTCCGGCCTGAAAATTTCGGCCTTGTATCCTTTCAGCAGCATTGCCGATCTTCCATCAACCTCGTGTTTATTTTTAGAATAAGTCTCCCACGGATAATTAGCAGAGGGGCGCCGGCAGGTCAAACGCTTCGCGAATCCGCGGTTGTCGACCACCCTAAATTCCTTGACCACTGTAAAGATGCCATGATATTAAGCAGTTAGTACCAGAAAAATGCGAACCCTATAAAGGGATGGTCATGAACCCAAAAAATGCAGCCCTGTTTTTCAGATAGAAAGACGGGGTTCTGTATTTAAGGGCGCTTATGAAGACGTTACCGTTGGATACGGTGTTTAAGCTTTTAGGTACCCAGAACATTCCGGGCTCCCCAAAAGAATTGGAAATTCTGTGTATCCGGATTGCAGAGCTGGTCGAACTCAATAGTGAGGATTGGATTCGTGAAAATCGGCAGAAGCTGATCGATGAATGGTACTATATCGTGCGCCAGGGAATCATCCATTAAAGAGGAGGCACAAAATGGTTAAGCATATTCTCTTAATTTCTTTGTTGTGCATATCAATAGGAACTGCAGGGTTGGCTGGAAATACTTTTGAGACCGATGTGGTTAAAACCGCTGAAGGCGATCTGGAAATCACAGTCATCGGCCATGGCAGCCTGATGTTTCGCTTTGGCGGAAAAATTATCCATGTAGACCCCTTTTCGGGCTTGGCCGATTATTCAAAACTGCCGCAAGCCGACATGATCCTATTGACCCATGAACACCGTGACCATCTTGACATTAAAGCGCTGGACAGGTTGCGAACGGACAAGACCAAAATCATTCTAACAGAAAAATGCGCACAACAGGTTAATGGCGGGATCATTCTGCAAAATGGTGATGTGACGACGGTTGATGGGTTGAAAATAGAGGCCATCCCGGCCTACAATCTCGTGCATATGCGCAGTGAGGGGGTTCCTTATCACCCGAAGGGCAATGGAAACGGATATGTGATCACCTTCGGTGACAAAAAAATTTATGTGGCGGGCGATACCGAGAACATCCCTGAAATGAAGCAACTTAAAGACATTGACTGCGCGTTTTTACCGATCAACCTGCCCTACACCATGACGCCTGAAATGGTGGCCGACGCCGCAAAAGCGTTTAAACCCAAAATCCTGTATCCCTATCATTATCATTTCGGAAAAACGGATCTGTCAAAATTAGAAGAGCTAATGAAGGATACCCCGCAGGTTGAAGTCCGCATTCCTAAGACGAACTAGCGAAGAGGGTCTACCCCGATTTGATGGTAAAAAAACAAATACGGGGGGATGATTGAGGTTGGGCAGATCGCCTTGATTTGCAGAAGGAAATAGATAACTTTTGTCATGCGCACCAGACAGCGGCATCTCACATGCGGAATTATTTGAGAGGAGAGGGAAATGAGCAGACTGTTCGAACCGGGTGAAATTAACGGTATGAAACTGGAAAATCGATTTGTGCGCTCGGCCACCTGGGAAGGAATGGCAGCCGATGACGGATCGTGCACCCCGAAGCTGATCAGCCTGATGGCCGATCTGGCAAGAGGCGGCGTCGGGTTGATCATCAGCAGCCATTCATATGTGCAAAAAGCCGGGCAGGCCGGCAATGGGCAGATTGGAATTCATGAAGACGAAATGATGACAGGGCTAAAAAAGATGACCGCTGCGGTCCACGAGCAGCGCGGCAAAATCGTCTGCCAGCTGGCCCATGCCGGGTTTTTTGCCAATCCCAAATTGTCCGGCCAAACCCCGATCGCTCCATCCAACGTGGAAGGCATCGCTAAAGGTCCCCGCAAGGAAATGACCTCAGAGGATATTGATGGCGTTATTAGAGCGTTTACCGCTGCAGCAAATAGGGCCAAAAGTGCCGGTTTTGATGGTGTTCAAATCCATGGCGCCCACGGCTATTTACTGAGTGAATTTATCTCCCCCATGTTTAATTTTCGCACCGATGAATACGGTGGTTCGATTAAAAACCGTGCCCGACTGCCGCTGGAAGTATCTACAGCTATCCGCAAGACAGTCGGTAATGATTATCCGGTTTTAATTAAACTAAACTGCAAAGAGTTTGTCGACAATGGATTGACACCCCAAGAATTTGTTCAGGTCGGCACAATGCTGGCAGAGGCCGGCATCGATGCCATTGAGGCCAGCGGCGGTCTTGCCATCAGCGCCAAGACCCTCCCCAGCCAGTTAGGCATAAACAAAGAAGAAAAAGAGGCCTATTTTCAGGAAGAAGCCAAGGCGCTTAAAAGCCAGACAAACATCCCCATCATTCTGGTGGGTGGAAACCGATCCTTTCATGTGGCCGAACGAATTCTGCAGGAAAATGTGGCCGACTACATCTCCATGAGCCGGCCGCTGATCCGCGAACCCCATTTGATCAACCGCTGGAAAGCCGGAGATCTGACCAAATCGACCTGTGTGTCTGACAACATGTGTTTTCAGCCGGCAATCGACGGCAAGGGAGTCTACTGCGTCACCGAAAAACGACAAAAAGAGAAGGTGGAGTAGAATTTGAATTCACCGCAGAGACGCAGAGCGCGCAGAGAAAAAATATTTTTATAAAAAAACTCTGAGATCTCCGCGTCTCTGAGGTGAAGAATAGATAAATGAAAGAAGTAACAGCTACAATTTTAGTAAAAGATGGAAAAATCCTGATTGCCAAGCGCAAAGCCGGCGACCATCAAGCCAACAAATGGGAGTTTCCCGGTGGTACGGTTAAACCAGATGAAACAGACCAAGCTTGCCTGAAGCGGGAGATGCAGGAAGAATTCGGCATTAAGGTCTCGGTCGGAAGAATCTTCGGAGAAAGTATATATCATTACGATTATGGCGCAATCAAGCTTAGGGCCTATCTAGCGAGCCTTGAATCAGGAAAGCTGACACCAAAAGCGCATTCTGAATTTCGGTGGATTTCAATAGACCAACTTTCAGAATATGATTTCGCCCCGGCAGATATTCCCTTTGTGAAAAAACTGCAGAATCAGGAAATTGTTCCTCCCATCAATGCCGTATCAGCACTTCCAGGTGATTTTTGACCTATCCTAGATTTTAGGTTAAAATTAAGATTTATAAATCAATGTAAATTCAACAGACCGATTTGCGGTATCAGGACTGGCACTTTCTAAAATGCGCCCTTTAGACTGGCATAAAAAATTCTGGACCATCGCCCTCTGTTTTTTAACAGGCTTCATCCTGATGCTGGGTGACGGGGCCGTTGCATTCGCCGAGCTAACCAAGGAACAAAAAGCCCGGCAGAAGATGCTCAATATTGAGGCAGCCAATGCTCTCTGGCGTTTAAAAAGGGCGCTGGAAAAAGACGGTTTTTACAGCGGGCGGGTCAGGCTTAATGTCTGGCGGGAGGCTGCCATCGACGCCGGTAAATTCGACCCGCAAAAATACGAAGAATATAGACGGCAGCTCTATGAAAAATCGGTGAATGATTCGCTGAAGTGCTTCGAATATTACATCGAAGAGGGCAGCCGCCATGATGCCAATATGTGCCTGCAAACCTGGAAGATGCACGCCAAAGAAATCGACCGGTTTGATGAGGCCACCTATGAAGAGCTTGTCAAACGGCTCGAGGATTTAAAGGAAAGCCAATTAAGGGAAAGCCAAACCGAATAATATTTATTTGACAATTCCAAATGCCTTTTTGTATTTTATCAGCTGTCAGTGCCATTCCCATTCGTCCAGCTTGAGCCTGAAAATGCGACTAGTGATACTCCCTGCCTGTTTCAAAAGCGCTCAACACAGCGTGATGTTCTATAAGAAGTATTGCGTTTATCTATTTGGCCAGGAGAACTCCTTCATGCGAAATAAAAAAGCCAGTTTCATCATTGGTTGCTTATTACTTGCTTATTTCGGTGCGCTGCTGTCATGCGCTACCGATAAGTTGCCGTTGCAGATCGAAAATAGCCTCCCGCAAAGCGAGCTTGAATATTATAATGACTCATTTGATAAAATGCGCGAAGATCTCTGGGATAGAGCCGGGTATCTGTATCGTACAGAACAGGTAAAAAATTTCAAGCAGGCCGTTATGCGCTTTGATAACGGCAACCTGATCATTCGGACTCACACCGGCAGTTTTAGCAAAGCTGGGCTTTCATCCAAGTATGCGTTTAGAGGAGACTTCGATATCCGGCTGAATTTTCGCATGGATTTTATAAAAGGCATCTCCGGGATGGATCAAGTGTTCACTTTTGGTGTTTACGACAAAAGCCTGAAGAAGGGGAGGTTTAGCTTCGCAACCATCGGCCTTTACATAGAAGGGGGATTTAACTCTGGGTATCTCTTTGGCAATTGTGTCGTAAATGGCAGAAAGAAAAGGGGAAGCTCTCATAAGACAGAAGATTTCAACGGCACATTTCGTATCGTCAGAAACGGCAAAACCATCAGTACGTTTTATAAAAAGGCGGGAACAATTGAGTGGACACAAATGAATAAGTGGCAGGCAACAGATAAAAACATGTTGATCGGCTTTCAGCTGCGGAATTTTTTTGCCAATAGAACCACCATTCGAGCAAAACATTCGACATCGGTAGAGTTGTATAGTTTTAAAATAAATGCTGCCAAGGAAATAATTGAAGAAGAAATCTGATTTTAGATGTTCCCGTATCAATTGTTTTAAGTAGGCCCCCATCTTACATTCGATACTTAAAAAGGACCCCACACCCAAAGAGGAAGGCCATTGAGGATAAAATAATGAAATATGTGTTGTTCACGCTTGTTTTCTTTTTCTTACTACAGTTAACCGGCAGCCTTGGTCTGGCATCTGACGGCAATGAAATGTCCGGCGACTGCGACACGGCTTTACATGTATTCTGGAAAGGCCGCATGGAGCCCGATAAAGATAAGGCCCGCCAATACTATCAGGAAGCCATCGAATTATGCTCGGGATACATCCGGCCCTATGAATTAGTAGGAAATTCTTTTCGAAAAGAAAACCAGAATGACAAGGCCATCGACTATTTTAAAAAAGCCGCCGAACTGGGCACCACCAATTACAAGCTCTATTACCTTTTAGCCAGTTTGCTGTTAGAAAAAGGCGATCTGGATGAGGCTGATCGCAATATCAAAAAATCGTTGAGTATTAGAGCGGATTATCCCAAGGGCCTAAAGCTCAACCGAAAAATTGAAAAGGCCATCGATAAAGAGGGACCCAAGATTATCTTATATGAACCCGCCACCCAACGTGGAATGAAGCTTGTGAAAACCTATGAAAACTTAACCGTACGGGGAATTGCCACCGACAAAAGCGGGGTGGCCTGGGTAAAAGTCAATCAACTGGAAACCTCTTTAGACGAACATGGTAACTTCCTCAAAGACATCCCCATTGAGCTGGGAATAAATACCATCCGGATTGAAGCTGCCGATTCGCTTGGAAATCGCGCCCAGATTGCAATCGATATCGAGGGCGAAAAGTATGCCCTGCCCCCCCTGCCCCGGGTTGAATCTACCTCCCAGAGAAAAGCGCTCTACAGCAAATCGTTTGCTATAATTATCGGCATCAATCAATATGAAAAATGGCCGGGATTGGAATTTGCGGTAGCCGACGCCAACGCTATCAAAAATACCCTTGAACAAACCGGTTTTGATGACATTACCCTGATCATGGACAATGAGGCCACCCAGCGGCGGATTCTCACCGAACTGTTTCACCGGCTTCCGGATAAAGTAGAACGCAATGACCGCGTTTTGTTTTACTTTGCGGGTCATGGCCAAACAGAGGATCTGCCCGGCGGTGGTAAAAAAGGCTACATCATTCCGGTGGATGCCGAGACCGACAGTTACGCCTCAACCGCTGTTTCCATGGAGCAGATTCGAAGCCTTTCCAGCCGGATTGCCGCCAAACACATTTTTTATGTGATGGACTGCTGCTATTCCGGCCTGGGGCTCAACCGCTCTGCCGGGGTGTGGCCGGGCATCAGCGATTATCTGCGCAAAGTATCGGCCATGCGCGTG
>JASFIX010000215.1:0-6900 GCA_050122435.1 Desulfobacterales bacterium | reverse complement strand
GGTGTATCCGGTCCTTGGCGGCCAGGCTTCCTTGCACACTGCCATTTACTGAAATAATGTCTGCTTTTACTTCGCCCTTAATTTTAGCCGACTGAGCGACCTTAACCCGACCTCGCAAATCAAATTCCCCTTCAAGGCCACCCAAAATGATAACGTTGCCATTTCCCGAAATGCGGCCCTTAATCATCAGATTTTTACCAAAATAAGACGTCTCGTTCTGCGATACAGCCGCCTGGGGCCGCTCTGCTTTCTTTTCTTTGTCTTTTTTGCCGAATAATGGCATTCAGTTGCTCCTTTTCTGAATTTAAGTTGAGCGTTTCAAATTAGGTTATCGTTAATTTTGCGAATAAATCCGTATTAGATTTACCCCTTATTATATATCAAAACTCAAAAAATCAACAGTTTAAGTTTTGTCGATTCCTGACATTACTGTATTTTTATGTTATAGAAGATAGATTCCTGCAGGGAGAGCGGCCCATGAAAAAAATTATCATTGGATTTATTCTGTTCGTGCTTCTCACTTGCCCTGGTTCAGCGGATGTTGTTTCGGATTCGGCTGAATTCAAAAAAGCCAGGGATCACATGGTACAAACAACCATTAAAAACCGGGGCATATCCGACCCCAATGTTTTAGCGGCCATGCAAGCAGTTCCCCGACATTGTTTTGTGCCCAAAGATCTTTTGTCGGTAGCGTACTCGGACCGTCCATTGCCCATCGGTGAGGGACAGACCATTTCACAGCCATATGTGGTTGCCTTGATGACCGAAATCCTGCGCCCTTTAAAAAATCATCGCATCCTTGAAATTGGAACCGGGTCCGGATATCAGGCGGCAGTTCTGGCTCAGGTCGTGAAACATGTTTACACTATCGAAATAAAAGAAAAACTTTATTACAAAGCCAATAAGACATTGAAATCACTTGGATATACAGCGATCCAAACCCGGCATTCAGATGGCTATTTCGGATGGCCGGAACAAGCGCCATTTGATGCGATTATGATCACCGCTGCCATCGATCATATTCCGCCGCCCCTACTCAAACAGTTAAAAGACGGCGGCAGACTGACTTTACCGCTGGGCAACCCGTTCAGTTATCAGAATCTGGTTATGGTCACCAAACAAGGCCAAGATCTGAGCGTGAAGCAGATTACCGGTGTTCTTTTTGTACCTATGACCGGGTATGCGCTAAGTCAGCCTTCACCTTGATAGCTCATGATTTTTAGTGCCGTCTTTCTTATCGGTTTTTCCACTCTGGCCTTTGAGGTCCTGTTGACAAGGATCTTTTCCATCGGTCAGTGGAATCATCTTTCTTTTATGGTCATCAGCATTGCACTGTTTGGCTTTGCTGCCAGCGGTACATATCTAAGCATTTATAATGCGCGTCGCGGCCAACTGCCGCATTCTTTTTCTATCCACAAGGCAACCGCCATTCTTGTTGCGCTGTATTCGGCAACCACTCTCCTGGCCTTCATCGCTTTGAACAACAGCCCGCTGGATTATTTCAGACTGCCGGTTGAACCCATCCAGAGCATTTATTTGCTTATGGCGTTCCTTCTTTTAGCACTACCCTTCTTTTTCGCCGGCCTTATTGTGGCGCTGGCTTACACCCAACAGCCCGAAAAGACTGGGATGATTTATTTCGCCACCATGTGCGGCTCGGCCGTAGGCGCGATCTTCCCGGGCGGATTGCTCCCTTTTTTCAGTGAGGGTCAGCTGGTCGTTTTTAGTGCCATCGTTCCACTGGTCCTGATGCCGGCCTGCCTCAGCCATTTTCAAAAAAATCATACGTCCTCCGAAAGCCGGCGTTCAACTCAAATTGCTCTGGTCTTTTTCAGTATGGTCCTGATCCTGAGCTCGATCTATCTGGTAACCTCCTACGGAGAATGGCTGATCCGTGTAAAACCTTCGCCCTATAAAGCCCTTACCCAGGTTCTACAATTTCCAGAAACCTATATCGAACAGACGTTCAGCAACATCAGGGGGCGAACCGACCGAGTTACAAGTCCCTATATCCGTTTTGCCCCAGGATTGAGTCTGCGCTATCAGGAGAGCATTACGCAGAAGCAAGCAACGTTTAGAGACGGTAATCACCAACTCGTCTTGTATCCGCCCAGTTCGCAAAACAGCACCCGATTTTCAAAATTTACCCTCTCTTACAGCGGATACGATCTGCACCCCGGAGCTCAAAAGGCGCTGGTCCTTTTGCAGGGAGGAGGAACTGCTGTGCCGTGTGCTCTATCGGCTAAGATTCAAAACGTCACCGTTGTGATTGAAAATCCGCCGCTGGCGGAAATTTTAAAAAAGCATTATGGTGTCGAGGTCGTCTGCCAGCCACCCAGAGCCTTTATGTCACAAACGTCCGAGCAGTTTGACATCATCCATCTGGAAAACTGGGGGGCAGCGATTCCGGGTTCGGCGGCTCTCAATCAGGAACACCTGTTTACCACCGATGTATTTTTACAATACCTAAAGCACCTGACAGCCGATGGAGTGGTCATCATTTCCCGCCGTTTGCTGCTGCCCCCAGCCGACTGCCTTCGCCTGTGGGCATCCGCCTATGAAGGTTTAAAAATGTTCGGCTCACGCCATCCGGCCGATCATCTTGCCATTCTTCGCAACTGGGATACCTTTACGCTGCTGGTTTTTAAAAAGCCACTTCAACTTTCGACGATGACGCATTTGGAAAGTTTTGCCGAAAATCTTAATTTTGACCTCGTCTTTCTTCCCCGGATCACACCCGATCAAGCCAACCGGTTTAATAAATTTGATGCGCCCTACCATTTTAACGAAGTCAATCGTCTGGCAGCCGCCTACCGCGAAGGCCAGGAAAATGCTTATTTTAAATCCTATCTTCTTGATATTCAGCCCCAGTCGGACAATCGCCCTTTCCCGGGTCGCTATCTAAAATGGCCGAAAGTAAAATCATTGTATCAAACCCTGGGCAGCCGCCTGTATGCTTTGCTGATGTCAGGAGAAATTGTGGTACTGGTGGTGTTGATCGAAGCGCTGGTGATCAGCGGATTTTTACTTTTCCTGCCGCTTGCTTTTATCCGCCGGAGCCGAAAAAAAATATCCATTTCTCAAACACTTTATTTCTTCGGTGTTGGGGCCGGATTTATGTTCATTGAGCTGTTTTTTATTAAAAAATATATTCTGCTGTTCGGCGATCCGGTAATTAGTTTTAGCGTGGTGGTCTGTGGGATTCTCATTTTTTCAAGTTTCGGAGGCGCCTGGGCTCAAACAAAAGATAAATCCGTTTTAAAAAAGGCGCTTCCATGTTTGATCGCTATCCTATTGGTAACTTTCTTCGGATTGGATCCGCTCATGGGTCACCTGCTGGAATTTGAGACGATCTGGCAATATGTCTGGGCCCTGATGATATTATTTCCTATCGGATTTCTGATGGGGTTTCCCTTTACCATCGGTATGCGCGATTTGCTATCGTCCGCTACCCAGCGTGCATATGCCTGGTCGGCCAATGGCTGCGCTTCGGTGATCACAGCTATTGTTTCCGCTCAAATAGCCCTTATCTTTGGAATATTGTCTATTCTAGGCTGTGCGATCGCTGCTTATTTAGTCGTGATTTTCAGCTGGCGAAAAATGAACAGAGCCTGAAAGTGAATGCGCCAATCATCAAAATTAAAGTGGAATGTTACGCGGGATATCGGGCAGAAGAAACACCCCGTATCATCTGGTTTCAATCCCGCAAAATTGAAGTTAAAAAAGTACTCGATCGCTGGCTGGATCCAGAACACCGCTATTTTAAACTGCTCGGCGATGATGAAGGAATCTACATCATCCGCCATGATGTGAATACCTGGACATGGGAGCTAACATTTTATAAAGAGGCCCGATCATAAATAGGTGTCAGGTGTCGGTGTTCAGTTGTCAGGATTGCGAACCTGATGATGTGGAAAATATAAGATTCCGTATTATATTATCTTTTTTCTGACACCCGAAACCTGACACCTGACACCATAGTAATGACGATTTTTGCAACTTTTTGGGGGAAAAATGAGATGAGGAAATTGCGATGCAGACACTGGATGGATTTCGGCCACCGCTTTTTTTAAAAAATGCCCACCTTCAGACGATCCTGGCCAGCAGTAAACTCCGCACGCTGGGAGCCAATACCATGCGGGATATGGCTAGCAAAAAAGTTATCGAAACCACAGAAGGAATTAAGCTGTTGGGCTATCATTCCGTTCAAAATGACGGTCAGGCCAAAGGCCTTGCGATTCTGCTGCATGGCTGGGAAGGCAGCACAGACTCTACCTACCTATTGCGCTGCGGCAGAAGCCTGTTTGCCAATGGTTATGACATATTCAGATTAAATTTTAGAGACCATGGAGACAGCCACCACCTCAATCAAGGCATTTTTTATGCGGTTCTGTTAGAAGAAGTTTGTCAGGCGGTCACACAGGCTGCCGGTTTCTCCAACGGCCGCCCGGTTTTTCTGGTTGGATTTTCTTTAGGGGGTAATTTCGTTTTGCGCATTTTAAAAAAATGTGTCAATGTGCCCATTAAAAATCTGTGTCATGCGGTGAGCATCAGCCCGGTGTTGAATCCGCAAAAATCGACAGCAAAAATCGATCGGATCACCTACATCCGAAAATATTTTCTGGCAAAATGGCGGCGCTCTTTGATAAAAAAGCAAGCCTTATTTCCGGACCTGTACGATTTCACAGACGTGATGGGAGTGAAAACGATTCAGGCCCTGACCGATGCGTTGCTTGAAAAATACAGCGATTTCCCAGGGGCGCAAGCGTACTTCGATGCCTATTCGGTAATGGGGCCGGCAATTGCGGAGGTTCACACCCCAACAACCATTGTTACGGCTGAAGATGATCCGATCATTCCGATAGAAGATTTCTATGATCTCAAACTCAATAAACACATCCGGCTGGTCATTCATCCCCATGGAGGACACAACGGGTTCATTGCCGGGTTTAATCTGCAAAGCTGGTATGAAGATATGATTATCCGGCTATTCGATCAAATATGCGGAAAAATGGAGGAATAATATGACAGACGACAAAACAACGAAAATTTTAAAAAGTGCAATTCTGATGGAGAAAAAAGGACAGGCCTTTTATGATAAAGTGGCCCAACAAGCATCCGCTGAGGCTGTTAAGCGCTTTTTTCAAACGATGGCTACCGAGGAGGAAAATCATATTCGAATCCTTTCTGATCAATTGAAAGCCTATCAGGACAACAGGCAATTCAATGCCGGTCAATTTGACGAACACCAGCAGTCCGAAATTGCCAGCCAGGTTCTTTCAAAGGAAGTCAAATCTGAAATTACCGCTGCCGATTATGAAGCGGCTGCCATATCGGCGGCAATGTCTATGGAAGAAAGCGCCATAAAACTGTATTCCGGCCGTGCTGCCGCTGCCACCGATCCGAATGAAAAGGCACTTTATAACTGGCTGGCAAAATGGGAGACCCAGCACCTGAATTTTCTGGCTGATATTGACCGGGAACTGACGGAAGATATCTGGTACGATCAGAGCTTCTGGCGCTTTTAATACCTAAGTCATATATGAAAATTAACGAGAATTTGAACATCCTGATTCGTGCAAAATCCATCTAGACTAAAATGAAACACAGTATTAAGCACATAATAATTTTTTTGATATTAATGGTTTTACCGGTAATTTCAGGTGCAGGTGGTCAGTGGCAAACAATCGTTGAAAGAGACGGTATCACCTTATATGCCAGAGAAGTGAGCGGTCATTCGGAAATGCAATTTAAAGGGATTTGTATGGTTAGCCGGCCCCTTGCGCCTGTTATATCCGTTCTGTCTGATACTGCGTCCTATCCCCAATGGTTTTTCAGATGCATTGAAGCCAATAAAATTCCAACCAAAAATCCATCTCAATTTCATTTTTTACTTTATGTGGCAATAGACACTCCCTGGCCGTTTGCCGATCGTGATGTCTTATATAAGACCGAAGCTAAAGTTGATTTTGCCGCAGGAAAAGTAGTTATCGACAGTAAGGCATTAAAAACGCCTTTAATTCCGTTGAAAAGACAATATGTGCGCATCACCGATTCCGAACAGCAATGGATTCTTGAAAGAATCTCGGTTGACCGTACCCGTATTACATTTATTAATCGAACCAATGCTGCGGGCCCCTTTTCATATTTTATTTCCAATCCCGGCATTCGCGAAACGATGATTCACTCACTTATAAATTTAACCAAAATATTAAAGCGTCAGGATCATACCGAAATAATTCAACAATGGGATTCCCCGTCTGATTTTATACGGTTGGTGGGTCGTCCAGCGTTGCTGGATTCCCCGTCTGATTTTATACGGTTGGTGGGTCGTCCAGCGTTGCTGGATTCCCCGTCTGATTTTATACGGTTGGTGGGTCGCCCAGCGTTGCTGGATTCCCCGTCTGATTTTATAGGGTTTGTGGGTCATAAGCCGGAGGTCCTTCGAAGGTGAGTCGTAGATTTGAAACGAGGCTCCAACAAAGATGTTGGGCCGAAAGGCTTTTTTGAGATGGGTTCTATTCACACAGCGGAACAAGCAGCACCGGGCACGGCGCCTTTTCAAGAATGGTCATGCCAATATAGTCGACCCGGCCGAGGCACATTTTTTCCGGAAGCTGGTGGCAGCCCAAAATAATCAGATCAACATTTAATTCCCGGGCCATTTTACAGGTTTTCATGGCCGGATCGGCCGGTAAGCAGATAAAGGATCCTTTTTCAAAATCGGAAAGCAACGGTTTTATCTTGGCATCGTACTGCTGATGCGCATCTTCGACCACTTCAACCCGTCTCGGATCGTCTTCCTCCAGTTCGTTTAATGTAAAATCCAGGGCGTGGAAAATGTGCAGTTCGGCATCATGCAGCCGGGCCAGTTCAATACCTTTGACCAGCGCAAACTCA
>JASFIX010000214.1:0-6904 GCA_050122435.1 Desulfobacterales bacterium | reverse complement strand
GACAAAGCGCCCTTCTCTCTCCTTCCGGAAAAAGCAAAAGAAGATCTTTTAAATCATTTTTCCTCTGAAACAATAAAAAAAGACACCATCGTTATGGTCCAGGAAATAACGTCGATTGAAAAATTCCTGGTTCTTTCCCGGGGATCTGCTCAATATTATTTTGAGCAGAATAATGAAAAAACCCTTCAGGGCCGTTTAAATGAAGGAGACAATTTCGGGGGCATCTCAATCCTGCTAAATGATGCGGTGGCCATAAGGACATTAAAGGTGCTTGAAGATTCTGTTTTTTTAAGTTTGGATGCCAGCATTTTTTTAAAGACCTGCACAGCGTTTGAAGAATTTAAAGCTTTTTTTACCAATGCGTTTGGAAAGTTAATGCTGAATAAGTCTTACGCCGGTATTATTGCACGGCAGATAAAGGATAAAGAATTCAATTTACCTTTTTTTAACCAGCCCATTTCAGCAATTTTCAGACCCAATATCGCCACCTGTCGGCATGATGCAACCATTTCCGAAGTCGCTCAAAAAATGGCAAAAAACAATTCGGGATCATTATTTATAAAGGATGAAAAAGGAAAAGTTGATGCCATAATAACAGATGCCGATCTAATAAAAAGTAGGATAACCGAAGGACTGGACTTTGAACATCCCGCCTCCGCCATTGTATCATCACCCCTTGTTTCAATCCCTGCCGATGCCCAGGTTTTTGAAGCCTTTATCACCATGATTCGAGAAGATAAAAAGCACCTGGCGGTTTCCAGCAAAGCCAAGGATATTATCGGCACGATCTCAGATAAGGATTTGATCGCTGCCCAGGCGAATTCTACATATCTTCTCATCAAAACCATAAAATCAGCAAAAAACATCGATCAACTTGAGAATATACATTCGAAAATGGCTTTAATGCTGCTGGATCCCATCCGAAACGGCGCAAATCCCGAATATATTACGCGGCTGATCACTACATTTTCCGATGCTATCCTGGACAAGGTCATTAATTTCAGCATTGCGGAGCTGGGCAATCCTCCCTGTAAATTTGCCTTTATGATCATGGGCTCAGAAGGCCGGGAGGAGCAAACCCTTATCTCCGACCAGGACAATGGCATTATTTATGAAGACCTTGAAAATGATAAGGACAGGGAATCTGCATCGGAATATTTCAGCAAACTAGCAGAGCTGGTGTGCAACCAGCTCAATATTGCCGGGTACAAGTTTTGTACCGGTGAGTGCATGGCCAAAAATCCCAAATGGTGTCAGCCGCTGCTAAATTGGAAAAAGTATTTTCACAACTGGATCTATCAAGGATCAAATGAAGATCTTCTTAATGCCAGTATTTTTTTCGATTTTAGAGGTGTTTGGGGAGATTTGGAGCTAACAGATCAACTGAAATCATTTCTACTTGATGCCGTGCAAAAACGGGCCGGATTTTTAAGGCATTTAACCGAAAATGCATTATATTTTAAACCCCCCATCGGTCTTTTCGGCAAACTGGTTGTTGAATCCGATGGGGAACATAAAGACGCCTTTAATATTAAATCGGCCATGCAGCCAATCGTTGACCTGGCGCGGGTCTATTCATTGAAACACGGCATTGTACAAACCAATACCCTCACAAGACTCTTCAGGCTGTATACCAAAAACGTATTTACCAATAAACAGTATATTGATCTGGTACAGTCCTACAACTATGTGATGCACTTAAGATTCTTGAGACAGATTACCACAATTATTGATGAAGAAAAGCAGCCCGATAATTATATCAATCCGAATAATCTTTCCTATCTTGATCAGGCCATGTTAAAAGAAGTGTTTAAAAAAATTGAACAATTTCAAAAAAGCTTGAGTGCCGAATTTGTTGGCGCCGCGCAATAATGGGAACCTATGGAAAACAAACAACCGCCAAATGAAAAAAAGATCCTTATTGTTGATGATGAACCCGATATAATTGAATCGCTGGAAGAGCTTTTGGAGGACATGTTCATGGTTGACTCGGCCTCCTCTTTTGAGGAAGCGGTTTCCTGCCTTAAAAACAACACCTATGATGTCGCCATTTTAGATATCATGGGAGTTAGGGGATATGATCTTCTTCAAGCCACACACACTCTGGGAATTCCAACCCTGATGCTGACGGCACACGCACTCAGCCCGGATAATCTGAAAAAATCAATTGAACTGGGCGCCGATGCTTATATACCCAAAGCCAAAATGGTGGATATCTCCTTGTATGTAGAAGATGTCCTGAGCTCACGGCAAGACAAGAAAAAGAATAATTTCAAATGGTATGGAAGGTTTATGCCTTTTTTTGACAAATTCTTTGGGGAAGGGTGGAAGGACCCGGAAAAGGAATTCTGGGACGAGTTTGATAAAAAATACGTCGAACAGTGAAACCTTATCAGGGGAACCCATGACTGAGAGATTGAATGGGAAAAAGATTTTAATCGTTGATGATGAACCCGATATTCTGGAAGCGCTCTGTGAACTTTTGGATATGTGCGTGATTGATTATGCGCGCAATTTTGATACGGCCGAAAGGTTGATCAAAGAAAATTCCTACGATGCCGCCATTTTCGATATTATGGGGGTAAAAGGATATGATCTCCTTCAACTGGCCCGGGGTAAAGATTTGCCTGCGTTGATGCTGACCGCGCATGCGCTTAATCCGGATCATCTGGTAAAATCCCTAAAAGGGGGGGCCTTCTCATATATACCAAAAGAAGAAATGGTCGATATCGCCTTTTATTTAGATGACGCTATCCAGGCAAAATTAAAAGATGATCGAAAATCTCAAAATTGGTTTGGAAAATTAAGCTCGGTCTTTGATAAAAAGTTTGGTTCTGATTGGCGAATCAAACATAAAAAGGCACTAAGGGATTTCGATCTGACACACAGCAGGTAGGAATCGGGATTTATTTGATATCCAATGCTTGATAACGCTTTATCATTAGCGGGAAAACTTCTCTGGCCTGCCGAATTACCTCGGTACGCCACTCATCCGAGGATGGGAAGTACATCTCGCGAAACTTTTTTTTCACCTCGATCTCGTCATCTTTGGTTTTATACCCATAATAAAATCCTTGATTTTCGATAATCATATTATGGAGCGATTTGACCGATCCCAGTGTCGTGTGGCTATCCATGGTGCCATATTCAAAGGTCATTGGTATATAAAATTTTCCCGGGACGATTTTGCCGATAAAACCCGAAAAATCGCCAGTTACGGTATAAAAACCTTCCGTATTTCCCCAATCAATCTGGTAGCCTTCGAAGATTTTTTCCATTGCACCGCGAACACTTTGGTTTTCAACCGAATTCGGAAAGAGATGAAGCGTGTTTCTTGCGCCCCAGCCAGTGTGAAGATCAATTCCCAAGATTGAATCATAATCACTGATCGTATCGGCCAACACCGGTTTTATTAACGTCACCTGGGGCTCAAAATCTTTGCCACCAAAAAAGATGCCCTTATCAAACTCATACTGTCCTTGCAAAACGGATTGTCGAAGTTTCTTCATTGATTCTTGCAAAAGTTTGATGGCAGCCCTGACGAAAAAAAACTGATTCCCCATGCTGTTCATATCCACCTGCTTTTCCGGATTTAAAAATTCTGCGAGACTTGAATATCCCTCATTTTTAGAGGCGAAAAGCGACTTGTCGACGTCGCAATTTCGGTTCAGATCCACATTGTTTTCAGTGACCCTACGAACATATTTGAAGCCGTAAGGATTCATCCCGTGAATCAGGAATACACCCGTATTTTCCAAATCAATCTTTGGAAGAAACTCAGTCATAAACATTCGTTGCACCGCGCTTCCGGCGAAGCCCTCCACACCGTGGACACCGCAAGAAATTATGATCAGTTTCGATTTTTTGAGAGCCGGGATATAACAAAGGTCAATTGTCAAATCTTCATCTCTTTGAGAAGATATCGGCAAACGGCTTATCTGAGTTCTGCTAACTTTTTGTTTAATCTCTAAAGCTAGACTTCTAAATTGGTTACGGCACAGTTCATATGACTCCTGGAAGTACGCTAAGGAAGTTTCATCGGTCGAGGGGCTGTGGGTTTGCGCCAAAACACCTGCATGAACAAAAAAACACAAACTAGTAACGAAAATAATTTTAATACTTCTCATGATCACCTCCAAGGGGACCGCCAAACTATAACCATATGATCTGATGATGGCTGAGATGCTGGATGATGTGGTAAATGTTAGAATTAATAAATCTGCGTACAGAAAATTGTCAAACATTTTTCAAATATTGGGAATGTATACAATTGATTCGGTTTCGAAATTTAAGAAATACTGTTTGCTAAAATTCAATCTTTTCTTATATTAGAAGATATATTTTTCTGCTTCCAGTCGAATCTATGTGAATTCCGGGATGATTGGCTGATCGTTAAACCGCAACGTTTTGTATCGTAGCCACTTCAATGATGAATCCACCAAGGGTTTTATGATGTCGTCTGAAAAAGGCATGATCGTCTTAATGGGGTCCGGTGAGCTGACTGCGACCATGGTCGAAGTTCACAAGGAATTGCTGGGGCCATTCGGGCGGGCGGCCAAAGCCGTTTTTTTGGATACTCCGGCCGGTTTTCAGCTAAATGTCGATCAGATTTCAGAAAAAGCCGGGCAGTACTTCCGGTCCCATATTCAACAAACACTCAAGATTGCTTCCTTCAAATCTAACGATACCATTTCTCCGTTTGAAACCGAGCAGGCCTATCAAACGCTACGGGAAGCCGATTATGTTTTAATCGGTCCCGGCAGCCCAACTTATGCAGTCAACCAGTGGCAGCAATCCGCCATACCGCAAATTCTTACCAGCCGTATCAGGGCAGGTGGGTGTCTGGTGGCCGCCAGTGCTGCCGCCTTGACGGTCGGCCGCTTTACCCTTCCGGTTTATGAGATTTACAAGGTCGGGCAGGATTTGCATTGGGCCGATGGGATGGATATTCTGAAACATTTCGATTTCAACCTTGTGGTGGTGCCGCATTGGAACAACGCTGAAGGCGGCACCCATGATACGCGGTTTTGTTTTATGGGTGAACCGCGTTTCAAGCAACTGGTCTCTTTGCTGCCGGAAGATGTTGCCGTTTTGGGTTTGGATGAGCACACCGCCTGCATATTCGATTTTGAAAACCAGGCAGCCGTCGTCAAAGGGATCGGCCGGGTCACCCTGCAACACCACCACCACCAGATCGTTTTTAAAACCGGTGATCAGTTTTCACTTGAGGTGCTGCGTGGTAAAGATCGGGGTGGGAATTGGCAGCAGACCTCCCTGGTACAGGATGTTCCAGTAACAGAGTCTGCGTTGGAGGGCGATGCATTCTGGGATCAAATCCACCGGCTTGAAGCTGTTTTTTATGAAGGGCTTGAGACTCATGAAGCCCAGAAAACGACCAATGCCTTACTTGAACTGGATCGGATGATTTGGAAAGCGCAGCAGGATTTGGAAAACGAAGAATTTATCATCCAGGCACGCGACACCCTGCGGGAGTTGATTGCCGTACTCGGAACCCGCTTGGCAACTGCTCCGCGTAGTGAAACCGATTGTTTGGCACCGCTCGTCCAGCAGTTGTTGGATGTGAGAGAGGCCTTTAGAAGGAAAAAGCAATTCGAAGAAGCCGATGCCATAAGGGACAGCCTGCAGCGTGCAGACATTATCATCGAGGACACCAAAAAAGGAGTCCGCTGGCGGCTGGATTCATAAATAATTTAGATTAGAGACTTAACGAGCATGATGACACATCCCCCACTATCGATTCTGGCAATTGCATCAGAGCACCATCCGGAGCTACGCTCATTTTTTTCATACCTTCATTCCATTTCCCACATTCAGTTGAGTATCAATTCCGAAATACCGGCGGACTTAAGTCCCTACGATGTTCTTATTACTGCCGACACCGCCGGTCTTGACGAAGACTGCGATCATCTCAACCGATTTGTTGACAATGGTGGCGGCTGGTTGGGACTGGTTCAGGTGTCCGATAAATCATTGCCCGAAATTTTCGGAGTTCAAACCGGCCAGATTGGACCGGCGGCTGAATTGCGCGTGATGTTTGTTGATTCCAATCATGGCCTGGCAAAACGACTTCCGGATGCGCTCTACCTTAATTGTATTTACCAACCTCTGGTGCATCAGGCAGATGACGCCGAGCCGATCCTGTATGCCGACTGGCATTATAACCACAGCCCGATGCTGATTGCGCGCGCGGTTGGAGAAGGAAAAGTCGCCTGCACAACCCTTCGAGCCTATAATGAGCCGACCTTCCAGCAGGTTCTCTATCGCCTCCTGCGCTACCTGGCAGGATACAATGATGGCCAGCATACGCTGGGTGTCGGCCTTCTGGGTTATGCACCCTCAGTTGGCAAGATTCATGGATTAGGCGCCCAGGTTACCGCCGGGCTGGAGTTAAAGGCCGCCTGCGACCTAAATCCTGAAAGCCTGAAGAACGCGATACAGGATTTTCCGGAGCTCAAAACCTACACGTCGGCGGATGCATTTGCTGCCGATCCTGCTATCGACCTTGTGATCATTGCCACCCCACCGAATTCCCATGCCAGGCTGGCCATTCAAATGATGGCCGCCGGCAAGCACGTGGTCTGTGAAAAACCATTGGCAATATCCCAAAAAGAAACCGGCACCATGATCGAGATGGCCGAAAAAATGGGGGTTCATTTGAGCTGTCATCAAAACCGGCGATGGGATGTCGACTTTCTGGCAATTAAACAGGCGTTGACTGAAGGGGCCATCGGTGACCTGTTCTACATGGAAACCTTTGTGGGCGGCTTTAACCATCCCTGCGGATACTGGCATTCGCACGACGAAATTTCGGGCGGTCTGGCTTATGACTGGGGAGGACATTACCTCGACTGGATCGTTGGATTGATCCCTGAGCGCATTCATA
>JASFIX010000213.1:0-6937 GCA_050122435.1 Desulfobacterales bacterium | reverse complement strand
GGAATTTTTTAAAAATAAAATTTTTTCTTTCAGCCCGCTAGAACGGCCCAAGGCCAGCAAGGACAATCTTATTTGATACAGAACCTTATCCAGTAAAAATCGCTGCTCTTCCCTCAGGTCTAAAAATTTGCGGGTGAGTTTTATCAGCGGTTTTAGCAAAAATAGATGATTGCTTTTTGGGGATGCAGACGACTCGGATGCCGTCTGCAAAACTGTCCTTTGATTTTGGTCTGCTTTAGGATGTTGATTTGTTTCGGGCCCTTGCTGATGGCGAACCAGCGTTTGCAGAATCCCCAGTACTTCTTCGGGCGCCTCTGCCCAGCGCTTGACGTAAAGCGTTCGATGGCGGGAGCGGCAACCGAATTTCATCAAAAACGCATGAAGATCTTCCCGAAGATTTTTCGACAATCCAAGCCACAATTTTGTCGAAGGTTGCTTTAAGAATAGAGCATGCATTTCTTCATCGGCGATGATTTGGTCTGCCAGCCGCTGAAACTGTTTTTCGATTTCGATGGTGGTGTTGTAGCCCATTTGGCTCAGAACTTTGAGGAAATGATCATGCGAATAATCGAGGACATCCACTATTAACCAACGCAGAAGCCAGGTCAGATAGTTGGCAAAAAAATATGGCCACTGGTTGTCAATTTGTACCCGGCGTAAGGCTGCTAATGACAACTCCAGGACTTTAAATGACTGCTGGGCGGATCCAAGGGGTTGCTGTTGTATGCGATCCAGTTGGCGATTTATCTTTTTTTGATTGCGGCGGGTTATCCAGATACAAACAAACGGAATAATCCCCGGTTCCAACAATAAGAGCGCAGGACAGCGGATGGCAACTGTAATTTTTTTCATCAGTGATGGTGCGGATTTATCATCGAAAATAAAATCTAATGGAAATAGTGCTCTCAAATCCGGTAGCCGAAGTCTGGATGGAATGTAAGTGAGGGCATTTGCGATACTGCTACAGTTGACGTATAGGTAACCATTGATAATCGTCAAGGTTGGCCGGACGACTTGAATACCCAGAATTTTTAAAATACGGGAAAGATCAAACTGCTGCGCATTATGGACCATTTCATTTGCCAGAAACGGTGTGAGGCGATCGGCCCACAGGTCATTTACAATTTTACGCGTCCAGACACCCGGGGGTACCTGCCATCTTTGTTGATCCAATGTGGTGATGGCCCGTGATTGCAGCAACCAAATTTTTTTGTCTTCGTCAATGGCCCACTCGATATCCAGGGGAATATGATCATTTTTTGACTGGAGTGTACGCACCAGATTGGCGATATCGCACCACGGAAGAAGGGTCATCAGCCTCTCTTCACTAACCGTCAATCTGGTTAAATCATGCGAGGGAGGCGTTACAGTGAGTTTATTTTGTGTATCAATGATAGCACGGTAAGGTGTTAAGCGGCCGTTGACGAGTTCTTCCGCCAAACCTTTTACGGCTTCAATTACAATTTCATCCCGGGCCGGATTCATGGGGTTTCGCCCAAAAGCGATGCCGGCGGCAACGGCGCTGACCATTTTTTGAATAATGACGCCCATCAAAGGTATTGGTTCTTCCGGGTGATGGATGCGTCTTGCTTTCAAGTAACTTTGGACGGCCTGAGAACTGGCTCCTTTCCAGCATTCTTCAATTTTATCTTTTAATTCGGCTTCACTGATGACCTGAAGAAACGTCCGGTATTGACCGGCAAAGCTTTGCTTCTCTAAATCTTCCAGCGTTGCCGATGAACGGATGGAAAGTCCTTTGGATAAATCTAAATCGGTGGCTGCTTTAAAGACTTCATCTAGCAAGCCGTCCGGCCAGCTTCCATGGGAAATATAGAATTGGTGGGCCTCGGTGCTGATAGCTACGGCCTGAGGGATTGCAAATCCGGCGCGAGCCGCTTTTGCCAGGTTAAAAAATTTCTGCCCCACAGCCCTGGGACTCAAAGCGCGGTCGTCTTCAAAACGCACGAGGTAATTCACGTGATTTCCTATCGACTGGGATTAAAAAATCAACTCTTGGACTTTAAACTGATAAGCTTAATTCTGTTTTGTTAGAGCAATGTAAAAATTCTATTAAGGCTTTGTTAATACAGGCCAAATCTAAGACATTGCCTATTTTCCCGTTTTTTTGACCCACAAGATATCACCTTCGGAAAAAATGAACTTATCTTTCATTTTCACCAATTTTTAATCATCCTCTAATTAGAAGCTAATACCACCCGTTTAGTTGATACTTTCTTTTGATAGAATTCGCATTCTTTAATGGATAGATGCAAAATACAGAAACTCTATTTTGGAGAATAAAGAAATGATATCGAATCCTTGCCGACAATGTGAATTGAAAAACCAGGATAAAAATAACCAAATGTGCATGCACTGTGACGAACGCCTTGACTATGTCAGTCATCTTGAAGGGGAGTTAAGTTTTGGCATGACGAATAACGATCAAAGGCCGGCATCGTCACACTTGCCGACAATATCAAAAAGGTCGCATGTATTGTCTGCAGTTTCGGGTACGTATTAGAAACCTGAGGCGTTATCAGCAGGACCTAAAAATTTCAGCAAAATTTTTCTAATTAAAGCTGTCGGAGTTATTAATAATGATTTCAACAGGAAAGATGACCCGGAGCTTTGCTCACATATTGGCAGCGGATTCAAATGTTAGAATTCTAACAGAAACCTAACATAAACATCATTTGAAACTAACAATTCGTCCGTAGTTTATCCGAATTAAATGATAATTGTTAACGGTTTCAAAGAAGCTGTGCATTTAAAACAAGGAAGTTATTGGCAAAATGTCATCCACGACATTACTAATTGTTCTTTTGGCACTCTCAGCGTTGGGTTATTATGTGGGTCGGCGGCGCGCTTTTTCTGTGGCGGGTGATGCCGCGAACATTAAAAATCTGCACTCGCGTCCTACCTATTACGGATCTCTTACAGCCCTGTGGTGCGGAATTCCGACCCTGATTCTATTCGGGTTCTGGCTGGCTTTTGAATCTTCCATTATTACCCATCTGGTGGTGGCGGATCTGCCGGAAGCCTTGCGCACTCTTCCTGAACCGCGTCTTAATTTGATCGTTAACGATATCCGAAATCTTATCAGCGGAAATATTGTTTCCGGTGAAATCAACCCTGTCATTCAGGCTGCTGCGGATCATTACCTTAGCCTGCAGACAACCAGCAAAGCGGCCCTGGCAGTCATTATCATTTCGATGGCAATTCTGGGCCTGGTGATTGTGCAGTCAAAAATAACGCCGACGCTGCGGGCGCGCAATGTGGTTGAGCAGGTTATCAAGTATATCCTGATTGTCTGTTCGACGATCGCCATCTTTACCACCATCGGTATTGTCCTGTCGGTATTGTTTGAATCCATTCGTTTTTTTCAAAAGGTTCCGGTAACCGAATTTCTATTTGGGCTTAAATGGAGCCCTCAGACGGCCATCCGTTCAGACCAGGTAGGCTCATCCGGCGCATTTGGAGCCGTGCCGGTGTTTGTCGGTACCATGCTGATTTCCGGAATTGCCATGTGTGTTGCGGTACCCATCGGGCTAATGTCTGCGATTTACCTGTCTGAATATGCGAATAAGAAATTCCGCGCCGTGGCCAAACCATTAATTGAAATCCTGGCCGGCATTCCTACTGTGGTTTACGGATTTTTTGCAGCCCTTACGATCGCCCCTTTTATTCGCGATACCGGTGGACTGCTGGGTCTCGGGGTGTCTTCAGAGAGTGCCCTGGCAGCCGGCCTTGTGATGGGGATTATGATTATTCCCTTCGTTTCATCTTTATCCGATGATTTTATTAATGCGGTACCCCAGTCTCTAAGGGACGGCGCTTACAGTCTGGGAGCCACACAATCAGAAACGATTAAGCAGGTTATATTACCGGCAGCGCTGCCTGGAATTGTCGGCGGTGTTTTGTTGGCGGTTTCAAGAGCCATCGGTGAAACCATGATCGTGGTGATGGCTGCCGGTTTAGCGGCCAACTTGACCTTAAATCCATTCGAAACGGTAACCACGGTTACGGTTCAGATTGTGACCTTGTTGGTTGGCGACCAGGAGTTTGACAGCGCCAAGACCCTGGCGGCCTTTGCGCTGGGGTTGCTGTTGTTTGTGGTGACGTTGTTGTTGAATGTCATCGCCTTGCATGTGGTGCGCAAATATCGAGAGCAATATGAATAATTCCCAAACCCAATCATCGATTAAAGAAAAGAAAAAAGAGCGGACCCTTGACATCGTCAACCGGGGCTTGAGGAAACGATACCGCGCTGAGCGCCGATTCCGATTTTATGGCTTACTGGCCATCGTTGCCAGCATGGTCTTTTTATCCCTTTTATTTATCAGCATCATCGGCAACGGGTACACAGCCTTTCAACAGACTTTCCTTGAACTTGAGGTATTCTTTGATCCTGAGGTCCTGGATGAGCAATCTCTGGCAACCGCAGATTATCAAGGCCTGGTTAAAAAATCCTTACGCGACATGTTCCCGGACGCCAAGGGAAGACGGGACAAGCGCATGCTGTATGGTATCGTCAGCTCCGGCGCTTCTTTCCAATTGAGGGACATGGTGTTGACCCGTCCGGAAATCATCGGCCAAACCTTGAAGGTCTGGGTTCCGGCAGATGATGATGTGGATATGCTGATCAAAGGGCATTTTGACCGGCAGGTTGGCGAAGGCGAACGTCGCCTAAAGGACAAGCAGCTGGCCTGGATTGATAAGATGTCGGCTGAAGACAAGATCAAAAAGAACTTTAACACCACCTTTTTCACCGCCGGCGATTCCCGCGAGCCGGAGCTTGCCGGTATATGGGGGGCAGTTGCCGGATCATTTTTTACCCTGGTGATCACCCTGCTGCTTTCCTTTCCGATCGGTGTGGCCGCAGCCGTGTATCTGGAAGAATTTGCCCCTAAAAATCGCTGGACGGATTTAATTGAAGTTAACATTAACAATTTGGCGGCAGTGCCTTCGATTGTATTCGGCTTACTTGGATTGGCGGTGTTTCTGAATTTTTTTGGGCTGCCGCGATCGGCTCCGGTTGTCGGCGGACTGGTGCTAAGCTTAATGACATTGCCGGTTATCATTATTGCCAGTCGCTCAGCATTAACTGCGGTGCCGCCATCGATTCGCGAAGCCGCATTGGGGGTCGGTGCTTCCAAAATGCAGATGGTTGCTCATCACGTGCTGCCGCTGGCATTGCCGGGCATGCTCACGGGGACCATTATCGGTATGGCACGGGCGTTAGGAGAAACAGCTCCCTTGCTGATGATCGGGATGGTGGCCTTTATTGTCGATATTCCAGGCGGGTTTACAGATCCGTCCACTGCATTACCGGTTCAAATCTATCTTTGGGCTGACAGTCCCGAACGGGCCTTTGTGGAACGAACCTCGGCAGCAATTATGGTTCTGCTGGCATTTTTAATTACCATGAATGCGGCGGCGGTGATTTTGAGAAAACGCTATGAGAGGCGCTGGTAACTATTTGTAAACATATCCATGTAAAAAAAGGTCAGTATTGTCGCGAATCTGAATGAAATATCAACACGATTCTAACATTATCTTAACAAGGGATCATTAGATTGGGTTCATTTTATAGGACACGTAAATTCGCTTTTTTTTATTTTATCTAATCTCATTATATGAAGGAGGAAATAATTATGAGAAAGTTACTTGGTTTAGTTATCGTTGCCATTTTTCTGGCAGCATTGTTTGGACCGGCCCATGCCGCTTCCGGGAGGGATTATATCAGCATTGTGGGTTCATCCACCGTCTATCCCTTTGCGACGGTAGTGGCCGAGCAGTTTGGAAAATCGACAAGCTACAAAACGCCTAAAATCGAGTCCACCGGCTCCGGCGGCGGGCTCAAACTTTTCTGCGCTGGTGTCGGGGTAGAGCATCCGGATATTACCAATGCGTCTCGCCGGATCAAACAGTCAGAATTCGAAAAGTGCCAGGCTAACGGAGTTAAAGAAATTATCGAGATCAAAATCGGATATGACGGTATTGTTATGGCCAATTCGAAAAAAACAGCTCCGGTGAAACTCAGCCGCAAAGATATCTTTTTGGCTCTGGCGAAGGATGTTCCGGATCCTGCCGGCGGTGAAAAACTCATTCCAAATCCTTACAAAACCTGGAAGGACGTCAATCCTTCTTTGCCGGATAAGTCCATTGAGGTGCTTGGGCCACCGCCGACCTCTGGAACCCGCGACGCTTTTGTCGAGTTGGCCATGGAAGGTGGTGCCAAGAAATTTGACTGGATTGCGGCCATGAAAAAGAAAGATAAAAAGGCCTACAAAGCGATTTGCCATACCATACGCGAAGACGGCGCCTATGTTGAAGCCGGCGAAAACGACAACCTGATCGTTCAGAAACTGGAAGCCAACCCGAATGCGTTCGGCATTTTCGGATTCAGCTTTTTGGATCAGAACATGGACAAAATCCAGGGATCTTATGTTGATGGTGTTGAGCCGACCTTTGAAAATATTGCCGATGGTAAATATCCGGTATCAAGGCCCCTCTTTTTCTATGTGAAAAAAGCACATGTGGATGTGATCCCGGGCATAAAAGAATATCTGAATGAATTCAGCAGTGACAAAGCCTGGGGACCGGAAGGGTATTTAAGCGAAAAGGGTATGATTCCGATGCCGGATGCTGAGCGGGCGCAATTTAACGATGCAGCCCATTCGCTGAAACCGTTAACCTCATTAAAGTAGTTAAATGAAAATACTTGGTAGACCGGAACAGATTCGTTCCGGTCTACAAGCATTCTCAAATTAGCTGCGCAAATTAATCTAATTAGATTAAAGGCTTTACTACTTTGATGTTAACCGTTAATATGCATTTTTCAGATGCACAAAAATTTGTGGCCTTATGATTTCACTGAGAGAAATGGATGAAGCCGGTTTCATAGGAACTATGCCAGAAGAAACGATACAGGCGA
>JASFIX010000212.1:0-6937 GCA_050122435.1 Desulfobacterales bacterium | reverse complement strand
GGAAAATGGGCTGCCGGGCTTTGGTTGGAAAATTTTCGAAGTGACCGGCGTCAAACCAGGTCAGGAAATCGGCCTGACCCTGCTGAGTTTTATCGGTAAATTGATTATCATCGGATTCGGGCTTGGCAAGTCGGAATACATGATGAGTCGATTGATGGCATTTGACGCTGAAATTATCGGGACCTGGGGCTGTTTGCCCGAATACTATCCCATTGTTTTGAACATGGTGATCTCGGGTAAAATCAACATCGATGCTTTTGTTCAGACCCGCCCGATGAGCACTATCGTGGAATCCTTTGAAGAAGCCCATAAGGTTCCACCGGACCAGCGCATTGTGTTGACCCCGGACTTCTAACGTATAATGGATTCACCGCAGAGACTCGGAGCTGGCAGAGAGAAAAAATCTTTATAAAAAGCGCTGCGGTGAGCGATTAAACAGAATATGTTTTTAAAATAAAGAATGGTTTTAAGAAAACAAGGAGGTAACAATCATGACACTTGACTGGATGCCCCGAGACAACCAACCCAAGGATCATCTCCTGCATACGGATGTCCATTGGGGAACGGATGCCGATGCGCCATGTGTCGTTTATGAGAAACGACCCCTGACAGATCCCAAAGGCAAGGTGCAGGAAGGGCTTTACGTGGCCTGGATCCGTCTCAATAACCCCAAGCAATACAACTCTTATACCACCGAGATGGTTAAAGGCGTAATTGCCGGTTTTGAAAATTCTTCCCTTGATAGAAGCGTCGTCGCAGTCGTGTTTACCGGCACCGGCCCTTATTCTTTCTGTACCGGTGGCAACACCAAGGAATACAGTGAATTCTACAGTATGCGATGTGATGAGTACGGCCAGTACATGGAATTATTCAACCACATGGTGGATTCAATCCTGGCCTGTAAAAAGCCGGTAATTTGCCGGGTCAACGGCATGCGCGTGGCCGGCGGTCAGGAAATCGGGATGGCATGTGATCTTACATTATCATCCGATTTGGCGATATTCGGTCAGGCGGGTCCGCGACACGGTTCCGCGCCTGATGGGGGTTCATCAGATTTTCTGCCCTGGATGCTCAGCAACGAAGATGCGATGTGGAATTGTGTTTCCTGTGAAATGTGGTCGGCCTATAAAATGAAGACCAAGAATTTAATTAGCAAAGTCGTACCGGTTTTAAAGGTGGATGGAAAATGGGTGCGCAATCCCATGATCATCACGGATAAATATGTCGAAGACGGCGAGATTGTTTACGGTGAGTATAAAACCGGTGATGCTGCCAAAGAGGCGAGGGCGTTTGTAAAGGAACATCAGCCCAATGCCGACTTTGAATTACTCGACAAGGAAATCGACAAGGTTATCTGGACTTTTGCCAATCTTTTTCCGGGTTGCCTGATTAAATCCATCGACGGCATTCGCATGAAAAAGAAATACTTCTGGGATATCTGCAAGAACGGTAACCGCCACTGGCTGGCTGCAAATATGGGCGGAGAGGCATTCCTCGGCTTTGGGGCTTTTAACACCAAGAAAATCACCGGTCAGGATACCATTGACTTTATCAAGTTCCGCCAGAACATTGCCGATTCCAGACTATGGGACGATGAAATGTTTGCAGATGTTCTTGGAAAACCGCAAAAGTAGCACGGCTCATTATTTCAACGGTGTATTTTATGGCAGGCGATGCGTTTTAAAAACGCGTGCCTGCCATTTTTCTTTAGATACTGCTTTTGCAAAATAGAAGGTTCTTGATAATCGCTACTACATTATGTAGAATTTCTACCTACCTGCATCCTGACCCAAATAAGAACGACTTTAGGCATCACCGATGCGAAGATGAGCAAGACGTTCTCAAAAGAAATTATTTTTCCTACCCCCAGAGGCGATATTCGTATACATTCATTTT
Source organism: Desulfobacterales bacterium (assembly GCA_050122435.1). Taxonomy (GTDB): domain Bacteria; phylum Desulfobacterota; class Desulfobacteria; order Desulfobacterales; family JAHEIW01; genus JAHEIW01. The sequence continues at coordinate 5,041 of JASFIX010000212.1, read as the reverse complement.
GCCGTCCGGAACAAATTGGGCAATACAGATTCGAACGTCATTTTGGAATCTTCGATGATTTCAAATCGCTTTACACCCAGCGGAAAAGTCTGACCAAAAGCGCCGCCAATGAGGATGCAAATGTGGTTATGGCAATAGCAGGCGCCAAAGACATTATCGGATACGGCGTCCTGGATTATCCTGACCCTGGTGAGCGTTGGGCTGAATTGGGACCGAAGATCATGATGGAAATTAAGGCTATTGAGGTTTGCCGCCCATGGCGGTCTGTGGGTGTTGCTCACCCAATTATGGACTTGATGCTCGGGCATCCGCAAATTGAAGACAAAATAATTTATCTGGTAGGGTATTCATGGACCTGGGACCTTGCAGGTGCCGACATCGGTGCCGGGCAATATCGCGAAAAGCTCGTTGATCTTTTTCAAGCTCACGGTTTTCAGGAGTACGAAACCAACGAACCAAACGTTTGTTTGAAGTCGGAAAATTTTTTTATGGGTCGGATTGGTAAAAATATTTCGCAATTGATAAAAGATCGTTTCAAATGGCTGCGATTTGGATTGACGCCGTGGACGTGGGAGGTTGATTAATACAAAAAAGGTTTCCCTCCTTTCCATCCTCCGTAGCAGGCTACTGCGGAGGACGGGCGCTTAAAAGGCTACGGAGGACAAGCAGGTGTCAGTGTTCAGGTGTCAGGTTTTGCATTCCTGACACCCGCCTGCGCGGCCGTAGCCGCTTCGGTGCGGCGAAGGCCCGACACCTTAATTTGACAGTCTTGATATTGAAGTGTATGAAGTTTGGTAATGGAAAATAATTTAGATTTGATTTTTTATACTTTCTAACCGCCGCGATTACATGGCAAAAACACATTAGAGGCTAAAAATGATCGAAGATCGTATGGTTTATTTAAAAGGCGACTTTATTTCCTGGGAAAATGCCAACGTTCACATCATGAGCCACAGCTTTGGGCGGGGTTCGGCTATTTTTGAGGTGATCAGCCTGCATAAAACGGCTGCCGGCCCGGCTATCTTCAGGCTTGAAGCGCATATCGACCGCTTGTTTAAATCTGCTGAATTTCTGGACATGGAGCTGCCCCTTTCCAAGGAGGCTTTATGTGAAGCGGTTGCCGAGACCGTTAAGCGTAACGGGCTGGAACAAGGAGTTATCAAATTGATCTGTTTCTACCCTGAATTTGCGTTTGAAATTTTGCCGCCCCAGAAAGAACTGAGTATTTCGATTTTCGCCATCGATCCTGATCAGGACCTGGGTGGATTCGGTAATCCGTTTGAAACGGGGACAACTGCCTACCTGAGCAGCTGGCGCAAACTTGACCCCAGGACGGTTCCGGTCGAGGCCAAAGCGGCTGCCAACTATCTAAACGGTATGGTTGCCCGCGCCGAGGCCAAGAAAAACGGGTTCGAACATGCGATTATGTTGGATACGGAGGGCTTCATTGCCGAAGGCGGAACCGAATCGGTATTTCTGGTTAAAGACAATTGCCTGATGACGGCTGCTACCGGAACGGTGTTAAAAAGCATTACCCGTATATCGATTCTCGAAGCCGCCAGGGAAATCGGGGTTGAGTGCATCGAAGGACAGTTAAAGCCTGAACTGTTGTTTGAGGCCCAGGAAATTTTTGTTTCCTGTACGCCCTTTAAAGTTGTGCCCGTAAAACAGATCAATGATCGCAAACTCGATAATGCTCCCGGTCCGCTAACCCGCAAAATTAATGAACTCCTGGAAACCATCGCCAAAGGTGAAGACGATCGCTTTAAAGCATGGTTATTTCCGGTGAAGTGAAAACGATTTTGGATTGATGTTAAACTTGCTGAGCTGTTTAGTGATATATGAAAGCCGATCCCAAAAAAGTTCTTCAGGGAAACCAGCTTGCCGGCGGCAGGCTGATTCGATTGCTTGAAGAAGGCGCCTCTGAAGGTATCGCGTGTCTTAAAGCCATATTTCCACACACCGGAAATGCCTTTGTTTTGGGGATAACGGGGCCGGCGGGCTCGGGCAAATCAACTCTGGTGGCCCATATTATCGCTGAATTCCGCCGGCGTGATCTTAAAGTCGGTGTGGTTGCGGTGGATCCCTCAAGCCCCCTGTCAGGCGGTGCGTTTTTAGGTGACCGGCTCAGAATGCGGCAGCATACTGAAGACGAAGGGGTTTTCATACGTTCGATGGCAACCCGAGGGCATCTGGGCGGTCTAAGCCGCACCACCCGGGAAACGGTTATGGTGCTGGATGCCATGGGCTATGATGTCGTCATTATCGAGACCGTCGGCGTCGGGCAGGATGAGGTCGAGATTGCCGATTTTGCACACACCACGGCCATCGTCAGCATACCGGGATTGGGGGATGATATCCAGACCATGAAAGCCGGGCTGTTGGAAGTCGGTGATGTGTTTATTGTCAACAAGGCCGACAGACCCGGTGCCGATGATGAAGTCACTCGTCTAGAGAGTATGCTGGAGATGGGGACGGTTCCGGAAGATGGTTGGAAGCCGCCGGTACTTCAAACCGTTGCCGTAAAAGGGGAGGGAATTGCCAAGCTGGTTGATGTCTTTTTGCGCCACCGCCAATTTCAGATGGAGAGTGGCCAATTTAAAGCCCATAACAGCGAGCAGACACTTCGGCTTGTTCGAAGCCTTGTTATGGAAATGGCGGCCGATAAAATTTTTAAGAACGCTGAAGATTCTGATGCCTATCAAACACTTCTCGGAAACCTCGATAAGCGCAAAATCGACCCCTTCACTGCCGCCGAAAAACTGGTGAAAGGTTTATAAAATAGGTGTCAGGTGTCAGGTTTCGGGTGTCAGAAAGCGACAAGTCTGCGGTCAAACGCTGACACCTGACACCCGCCTGCGCGGCCGTAGCCGCTTCGGCGCGGCGAAGGCCCGACACCCGAAACCTTATTTTGCCTGCAGCCTTTGAATCTCCTGTACGATTTCGCGGCTGAGTTGGGCGATGGTCTGACTCTTGGCCGCCACCAGGGCTTCGTAGTCCGGTGAGGACAAGGTTTCTTTAATCACTGATGTTTTGACAATCTGGATCTCTTGACCCTCCTGGCCGGACACCCGCCAGATAGCCTCTAAGATAACATTTTCACCCAATTGACCTTCAAAGTACCGGATATCCACCGCAATCCGGTAATTTGGTTTAAAGTCAATTTCCCAGGGATATATTGCCACCCGATCTGTGGCTAGCAGAAGCCCAATGTTTTCTGCCAGCACCCGGGCAAATCCATCTTTCAGAGGACCTGCCCAGCGGTGAAACTCATCCATCCTTAGCTTATTTGGGCCGGTGCGGGTCACGATTTGAGGGCGATCAAGCATTTTTGGAATCTCTACCGGGCCGATGCCAATCCCGATATTTTGATTTGCAACCGCCGGACTTGCTTGCTGCATGGTGCCGCTAAGGGAATTCAAGGTGTAGAATTCAACTGGAGGCGGACTGCTGCCACACCCGACCAGCAAAACGGCAGCAGTCAAAATAAAACGTGATGTTTTTTGAAAAAATTTGTCGCGCATCATTGTGGCTTTCCTTTCCCGAAGATCAGAGCATCCGGATGTCGTTCAAGATACTCAAGCAGTACACGAAGGGAACGGGCTGCATCGCCCAACTCATTAAGCGCCTGTCTCATTTCATACTGCAATGGCGCATCTTTTCCAAGGGTACCCTCAACTGAAACTAATGTCTGCTGTGCATGATCGAGAGTGGCCGTAATAGACGGGGTGACTTTCGTATTTAAATTTTGCACAAGTTCCCGGGTTTCCTGCAAAGTTTGATTTAAAGCCTGCACGGCCTGTTTTAGCTCAGCAGAATCGGTTATGGTTTTTACATTTTCAAGCGTGCCTTCAAGGTCTTTGCCGATTTTTTCGATGGGCACCGTTTCGACTTTACTTAAAAGATTGCTCACCCGGGCGGTGATGAGTTCAAGCGGTGCTGGAATGGTGGGCAACTCAGGAAATTTTCCTTCGTATTTAACCTGTGCTTCGGGTGAATCAGGATGGAAGTCTATATCGACATAAAGTTGGCCGGTTAGCAGACTGCCGGTTTTCAATTGGGCCCTGAGACCTTTAGCTACCAGCTTGTCAAGTTCCTCTTTGCTATCCACCCTTTCATTGCCGAAATTCTCCCAGCGCTCGGGCTCAGTTTCAATTAGCACCGTAATATTTGGGGAAAGCGTTTCGAAGTCCCATTCGGGTTTGATGTCGGCAACCTGCCCGATTTTGATGCCCTTGAATTCTACCGGTGCACCGACGGTCAGACCCCTGATCGACCCCTCAAAGTGCAGGATAAAATGGCTTTTTTCTGTATAGGTTCTCTCAAAAATACTACTGCGAGTTTCATACAACCTGAATACCTGATCGTTTCCGACAGGTCCACTGGTCTCTAGACTGGTGGGTGTGTCAAAAGCGATTCCGCCCATCATGATCGATACCAAGGATTCAGTGTTGAGGCTAAGGCCGCCGGCATCGAGTTTCAAGTCGAATCCACTGGCATTCCAGAAGCGTGTATTTTTTTTCACCAATTTGTGATGGGGGGCATTGATAAATATTTTGATTTTCAGAGACTGTCCCTTCTCTTCCAATTCATGACTAATGACCTGGCCCACCTGTATCTGCCGGTAATAAACCGGAGAGCCAACATCCAGAGAACCGAGCGTGGTTGCCCTCAGAAGAAAGTCGCGGCCTGGCTTCCCCGTGGTAACAATCGGGGGTATCTCGAGCCCTTTGAAATCTCGCGCCGGCTCACCCTCTATTCCCGGGTCCATACCGATATAGGCACCTGAAAAAAGAGTGCCCAGCCCGGTGACGCCACTGCCGGTTACCCGGGGGCGCACCACCCAGAATCTCGTATTTTCAGTCAGGAACGGTTGAGTTTCTTTTACGAGTTCAGCCGTTATAAGAACCCGGGACAGATCTGCGTTGAATCGGATGGATTCAACCTCTCCGAGTTCGACATCTTTGTACTTTACTTTGGTTTTGCCAGCCTCAAGTCCTTCGGCAGATTCAAAACTGATCGTTACTATGGGCCCCTTTTC
>JASFIX010000211.1:0-6942 GCA_050122435.1 Desulfobacterales bacterium | reverse complement strand
AAGCCCTCGATACCCGGTGGCCGGGCGATGGTTGGAAGCAGTCCTTCTTCCAACTGGTTGACAAAAAGGGCAAACTGCACGCCAATGAGCACGATAACGGCCAGAAAAAGATACTGGATTATTTTGCGATAAATTTGAATATTGTGATCAGCCCCGTTTTGGGACGCTGGCTTAAATTCATTCATCTGTAGCGAACCCTTTTTAGAAGTGGTTTCAAAATCTCAGATCAGGTTCAAGGGCAAGACGTCAGGCCGATCGGGAAAGCGCAGCATACATGAGTATGTGAGCATTTGCCGGAGGCCTGCAACGCAGCCATTGGGCCTTAGATGGGGTTTTGAAACCACTTCTATGCATTTATACAATCTATACAAGAGGGGCAATCGAAATTATTTGATTTAAATCAAAATTAAACTTATTCTTTAACGAATTCAAATCCAGGAGCCGAACATGAATAAATTTATCATAACAGCAGCCGTTACCGGGTCGATTCACACACCCACCATGTCCTCCCATCTGCCAATTACGCCGGATCAAATTGTAAAAGATGCTCTCGGGGCGCATGCCGCCGGTGCGGCCGTTGTACACATCCATGTACGCGACCCCGAGACCGGCCAGCCTTCCGCAGATCCTGAGCTGTTTGGAGAAATTCTTACGCAAATCAAAAGTGCCTGTGATGTGGTTGTTTGTACCACCACCGGCGGGAGGGGTCAGAGCGCCGAAGAGCGGGTGAGGGTGGTTAGAAGGTATAGCCCGGAGCTGGCTTCCTTGAATGCCGGATCGCTGAATTTTGCCCTATTTCCCGTTCTGGAGAAAATCAAGGAATTTAAATACGACTGGGAGCCTCAATTTCTGGCGACGAGTGAAGACTATATATTTCCCAATACCTTTAAAACGCTTAAGGAGTTCAGCCAATATTTTGCGAAAGAAAACACGAAACCGGAATTCGAAATTTATGACAGTGGCATGTTAACCAATCTGGAATTTCTAATCAGCCGCGGATTGGTTAAAAAGCCGGTTTACCTGCAATTTGTCCTGGGAATCCTTGGCGGGATGCAGGCCACGGTCAATAACCTGGTCTTCTTATATAATTCTGCCAGGGAGATCATCGGGGATTTCAAATGGTCTGTATGCGCTGCCGGTAAAGAGCAGTTTCGAATGTGCAATCTGGCACTGTTGATGGGCGGCAATACTCGGGTGGGTCTCGAGGATAATCTCTATCTTGAAAAAGGAGTGATGGCCAAAAGCAGCGCCGAGCAGGTCCGAAAAATCATCCGAATCGCTAAGGAACACGGTCTTGAGCCGGCCACACCGGATGAAGCCAGAGAAATATTGAACTTGAAAGGTCAGGATAAAGTTAGATTTTAAAATGATATTTAAGTGACCAAAGGTCACTTAAATTCCGCGTCAAACTTTTCTTTTTCACCTTCAATCATGTGATAGCAATGATCGTCTTCAGGAAACCGGCCGGCCCGGACCTCAGTCACATATTCTTTCATTGCATTGGTAACGGTTTCCGCGACGTTGCAGTATTTTTTGACAAACTTGGGCGTAAATGCCTGGAACTGGCCGATCATATCCGAAACAATCAGCAACTGACCGTCGCAGTCCGGACCGGCGCCGATGGAAAGTACCGGAATGTTTAGTTCTTTGGTGATATAGGCCGCCACCTCCGGCGGGATGGCCTCCAGCAGAATCATCTGGGCGCCGGCATCCTGAACCGCCAGGGCATCTTCGATCACGATGCGCGCGGTTTCCACGGTGCGACCCTGGGCTTTGTGGCCGCCGAGCTGACCCGAGCTCTGGGGCGTTAAACCGATATGGCCCATCACAAGAATACCGGCTTCCACGATAGCCTTGATCTTGGAGACCACCCGGACCCCGCCCTCCAGCTTGATGGCATCGCAGCCGGCTTCCTTGAGAAAGCGGCCGGCATTTTCAACGGCTTTTTCCAGAGCGCTTTGATAGGACATAAAGGGCATGTCACCGACGATAAAGGTGTTGGGAGCGCCGCGGCGAACCGCATCGCAATGATAAATACACTGGTCCATCACTACCGGTACGGTTCCGGAATATCCGTAGACACACATTCCCAGGGAGTCGCCTACCAGGAGCATATCAAGGCCGGCTGCTTCGGCAAATTGAGCGGTGGGGTAATCATAGGCGGTCAGAAACGTTATCTTGTCACCCGCTCTTTTCATCTGCATAAAATCATGAATCATTTTTTTCTTTGCCATCTGCGTTCTCCTTTTGTAGGATTTACAACGACCGAAAAGTATTACCGGAATCCAATTTGTCTTATGGCTAAATTACAAATCGTGACTATAGTATATAAAAATGAAAATTCAGGCAATCGGTTAGTGAGAAAAAATTCTTTCGCACGCCAAGCGACAAGCTGTACCTGATTCTGTTTGATTTGACGAAGGTGATGTTGAGGTTTATGAAGCGCTTAGCTTTTATATTGTCTTTCCTTTTACTGATTCCCGGTTCTGTAATAGCACAGAAAGACCCACCCGATGCCGCAACCCTGCGCAGCTGGGTACAGGCCATGAAGAAATCCCCCCGGGGGCCATTCCAGCATATTCGCTGGTTTTGCAATGACGGTACCATTCAGCTCCCGCAGGAATATGCCTGCCGCGATCACGATGGCGGGGTGCAGCATGGTGAATGGACGGACCGGGTTCGCACCATGCGGGACAACGGATACTTTATCGCCAATGTTTTTGCCGATATACGCGCTCAGGAATTTCTGCAGGACGACCGGCACCTGGATATCGTCAAGCAAATGGTTCTGGAGCAATTTCTGATTGAAGCCGATGATGGCTGGATTTTTCATCGCGCCCGCTATTATCGAGGCGCGCTGCAGACTGAAGATGAAACCCATGCGGGGCGGGAGCTTTTACTGGCCCTGGTTTCCGATCCTGACTGGCGCAAAAATCAGTTTATGGTGCTGCGGGAAGCCGTGCGCTTTTTTCCCCATGGCCGCGAGGGCGCACCGATTACCGAAATGCGGCAGCTTTCTCGCACGATTGCGGAAAGCGATCCTGATTTTGAAACACTTCGCATAAAGTTGCACGTCCACCCAGAACCCAACGATGCCAAACAAGTTAAAGACTATGCCGCCCGCCAGGGAAAGCCGGAACTGGCCAAAGACTATGCCCATCTGGTAGAGATCATTGAACAGGTGTTCAAAGTCCAGGATATCCAAAAAGAGATTGGGGCGCTGATCAAAAAAATTAAAAATACTCCCTTGGCCAAGAACCTTAAACCCGATGCGGACAAGCTTTCCAGCCAGACCGACCCGCAAACTCGCTTCTTAACTGTCAGCCGCTTGCTGGCTATATTGCGCGATGGTCTGGCCGATGCCGGCAACGCTTCCCATAAGCTGGCCGTGCTGGATGCCAGCATTTTGTTGGAAGGCGAGTTGTTTCGCATGGGTGATATCATGATCAACCGGCTGGCGGAAGCCTCGCGCCGCGAAAGGCTTTCATGGCTGATTAGATATGCCGATGGCATTTACGGCATTGGGCTTATTTCCGTGCGCCAGCAGCAGGCGCTGCAGCAAAACCTCAGCCGGCTCATGCAGAATCAGCCGCTACTTAAGGATTACAAAGCTGAACTGGAATACACCGCGCGCGTGCCTGAGTGGGCCGACCGGACCCTGCGATATTACCTGGGTGAAACCGTCAGGCATTTTGAAGCCATTGAGCCGCTCAGTAGCCGCTACATTCATGATCGCCTGCGCGGCAGCCTCCTGCTTTCTTACGCCGCGGTGCTCGAGAGCCTGATTGCCGATGCCAATCGACAACTTGGCATCCGCAACTTTCTTTTCGGGCAGCCGGCTGATTCGGGATTAAGAGGTTTAAATGCCGGGCTGGCCCGCGGCCGGCTCAAAATATCTCCATCCGGTAAAATCCCGTCTGAATTTGATTCAAAAGGCATTTACGTCCTGCCCTCCACCACCGAAGATCTGCCTCCGGTTGCCGGCATACTGACAACCGGCGAAGGCAATATTTTATCCCATGTTCAACTGCTGGCCCGAAATCTGGGTATTCCCAATGTCGCCATCCATCAGAAATGGTTGCCTTTGCTTCAATCCATGGCCGACCAGCAGGTGGTGATGGCCGTCAGTCCGCAAGGAGTCGTTCAACTGGCAGCCGATGGCCCGCAGTGGGATCCGATCTTTGATACGAACAAGGGCCCGAAAAAGGTTTTGATTCAGCCGGACCTCAAAAAGCTGGACCTGGACACACGCCGCCTGATTTCTCTCGATAAGTTGCGGTCCACCGATTCGGGAAGGATCAGTGGTCCCAAAGCCGCCAATTTGGGTGAACTAAAGCACTATTTCCCGGAACATGTCGCCGACGGCCTGGTGATTCCCTTTGGTATGTTTCGGCAATTACTCGAGCAGCCCATCGAACCTGGCGGAATAACGGCCTTTCGCTGGATGCAGGATCAATACAAAATCATCCGACGCCTCAAAGGCGACCCCAAACGACAGGATCAGATCATTCAGAAATTTTTAGAGCAAATACGAAAATGGATTGTGCATGCGGATCCAGGTGAAGAATTTCGCAACCAGCTGCGGACCGCCATGCAGGAAACCTTCGGCCCGGATAAAACATACGGCATTTTTGTGCGCAGTGACACCAATGTGGAGGATTTGCCGGGATTTACCGGTGCGGGTCTCAATTTGACCGTACCCCATGTCGTGGGTTTTGAAAATATCCTGGCGGCCGTTCAGCGGGTATGGGCATCACCGTTTTCTGCGCGCGCATTTCGATGGCGCCAGGCTTATATGGAAACCCCGGAACATGTTTACGCATCGGTGCTGTTGATGAAGAGCGTTCCGGTCGGAAAGTCCGGCGTTTTGGTTACAGCGGATGTTGTCAGCGGGAAACCGGGCTGGTTGACGGTGGCGGTCAATGAGGGCGTAGGTGGAGCGGTATCAGGTCAGACAGCAGAGGAACTCAAGATAAACATGCAAAGCGGCAGCATCCGGTTTCTGGCCCATGCCACGGATCCTTACAAAAGGATTCTGTTAAACGCGGGCGGTGTATCGAAGGTTGCAGCCAGTGGCACGCTGGCCCTGTTAAACGAGGCCGAGGTCCGGCATTTGGTGGATTTTGCACGCACGGTACCCGAGCGGTTCCCCAAATTACAGGACGCTCAGGGCCGCTCGGTGCCGGCGGATATTGAGTTTGGTTTTTACCAGAACCGGCTCATGCTGTTTCAAATTCGGCCGTTTTTAGAAAGCGTCCGGGCCCAGCAAAATCTTTTTTTGAACGATATAGACAGGCGTTTACAACGAAATGCCGCCAAAAAAATCAACCTGGATGAAATTCCGGTAATGGTGCAACCATGAAATCATTTTTGTTAGGCGCGACAGTTATTATCATCACGCTGGTTGTCGATGTAACCTGCGGGGCCTATCCACTGGATGGTTATGGGTATACGGGCATCACCAGATTGGAAGGCTATCGCCTGGCCATGGAAGGCAAGGTGCGGGCTCCCAAGCAGCCACCCGGTGCGCTGTTGTCGATCAACCAGGTGGATTTGCGCCTTCAGGCCGCAACTGAGATTGAGATCCCGGCTGCTGAAACCGAATTTACGACCCAGGTGCAAAACCTGCTTGGCGCTGAAGCAGATCGCTACGCTGTGTCGGTGCTGGATCTAACCAATATTGAAAACCCGCGATATGCTGAACACCGCAGCACCGAGCGGGCCAACCCTGGCAGTGTCGGTAAAATTTTGATTGCCCTGGGTATATTTCAGGCGCTGGCCGACGTTTATCCCGACAATATCGATTCGCGTCTGAACATATTGCGCAACACGCTGGTCACCGCTGATGAATTTATTCAATGGGATCACCATGTGGTTCCACTCTGGCAGCCGGGAGATTCGCGGGTGCGCTATCCCAAAATCAAGGTTGGTGATCAGGCCAGCTTATGGACCTATCTGGACTGGATGCTTTCGGCCAGCTCCAACGCCGCTGCCAGTATGGTATTAAAAAACCTGATGTTGTTAGTTCAATACGGTTCGTCCTATCCGGTCAGCGAGACCGAAGCTCGGCAGTTTTTCAAGAACACTTCAAAAAAGGAGCTTGCGGCATTGCTGGTACGGGCCCTGCACGATCCGGTGACCCGCAGCGGTCTGGATATTGAACAGCTGCGCCAGGGCTCTTTTTTTACGCGGAAGGGCAAGCAGCTGGTGCCGGGAACGACCAGTTATGCCACCCCGCAGGAGCTGCTGCGCTGGTTGATAAAACTTGAGCAGGGAAAACTGGTGGATGCCTTCTCGAGCCGTGAAATCAAACGGCTGCTCTACATGACCCAGCGACGCATTCGCTATGCTTCATCGCCGGCATTGACATCCGCGGCGGTTTATTTTAAATCCGGCTCGCTGTATAAATGCAAAGAAGAGGCCGGTTTTAAGTGTAAAAAATACCACGGCAACGTCAAGAACATGCTCAATTCGGTGGCGATTATCGAAGCTCCGGCTGCCGATCCACAGCTGTATTATATGGTGGTGGTGATGTCGAATGTGTTGCGCAAGAATTCGGCGGTCGTGCATCAGACACTGGCGACACGTATTCATCGCATGTTGGAAAAATATTATCAGGTGGGAAAATTTAGTTCCGGCGCGTCTTCGGCTGGCAAATCAGCTCATCAAGCGCCACAATGAGTTTTTGTAGCCATTGTTCACCCTGATGGCTTTTGGCCAGGGCTACGGCGATATACCGTCGGCCATCATGTTCGACAATGGCACTGTCGGAATGATAGGGTCCCCACGTACCGGATTTTCGGTAAATCTCTGATTCCGGCTGGACTTCCTTTAGCCCTTTAACAAATTTATGCTCATGGGCCGGGTCGGCCATGATGGATTTCATCAGCTTGCTGAGTTCGGGCGAAACCAGCTGTCCGGTTTCCAGAAGATAATAAAAGC
>JASFIX010000210.1:0-6963 GCA_050122435.1 Desulfobacterales bacterium | reverse complement strand
TCTAACAATTTTCCAATAACAAAGAAATGGTAGAGTTATTCAAATGTACTTTCGAAAAGCAAACCTAGCGGACTTAGAAACAATCATTTCATGGATTCCGGATGAACTTGCATGCAGGATGTGGGCAGGTCCGAAGGTTAGATTTCCTCTGAGTATTGAAAGCCTTTCAAAAGATATTGGGTTTTCGGATAATAACTCATATTGTTTGATAAAAGGTGAAGCTATATTTGCATTTGGACAAATTTTAACAAAAGAAAAAGGCCGTCTGCACTTTGCCAGAATAATCGTTGATCCATCCAAAAGGGCGATGGGCTATGGCAAGCGGTTATGTAATGAGTTGCTTCAAATTGCCGCTCAGAAGGGCTGCAAAAAAATCAGCTTAAATGTTTATCGAAGTAATGCACAAGCATTGAAACTATACAAAAACCTCGGTTTTCGAGAAATAGCTGAAAAGTCATCAAAAGAAAATTGTTTCATGATTAAAGCTTAATCAAGATTTTAATGTGAGCGCCAGGCGGTTGCCCAAATTTTATTGCTTCTCGAGCTTCGAGAGTTTTGAATTTTGATTGAAAAAGCCCATTGATTTGGATATAAACGCATCTAATTAATCCCTGATTCTCCTATTCCAACTGACCTGAAGCGGATCGCCAACAATGGAATCGGACCTGGTTTCCTTCTCATTTTTGCGTTCCTTTTTATATCTGCAATAATTTTAATTATCTACTTCGCACAAATTATTCAAAACATAAATCAATGAGCCATAGGTGCATAAAATGCAATAAAAAACGTGCAAGTTCAGAGAATTTGGGAACATATTACTATGGGAATATTTTAAGCTCCAAAAACAAATATGGCGGTTCAGGCCAAAAAATCACTAACCAATATTCAATACGTGGTCAAGGAAACCTACCGGTATGCAATAGATGTGTATTAATGAAAAGGATCATCGTTTTTCTGACATTTTTAGCATCCATAGGGATACTTATAATATCTATTTTTATTAGCAGATGGAGTGATCAGTCAGGTCTTTTGAAATTTGTGCATTATTTATCCGCATTATTAAGTGTGGGGGTTGGTTTATTCAGCATATTTATTTTATCCTATGTGATAATTTATATTTTTAAGGATAAGGATGACATAAGAGATGAAATTGCCGTTGATTATAAGAGGCATACCGATAAATATTATACATATTTTACCCCCAAACAATATCATAAAATGAGATAATTTAATCTTAGTTTTCCGGTTTGGTAATATTCTGAATAAACCACGACTGATAAATTTAAAGGAATTAACACAAAAATCATTTGAAAATCTCTATCAAACGAAGGAGGAACAATGACGGACGGAATAGCCTTCCAGGACGATGTTTTCAGCAAAGGCAATCATTGCTGGGGATGTGGAAATGAGAATCCGCATGGTCTGAAAATTAAGAGTTTCTGGGAAGGTAATGAGTCAGTCTGTACATGGAAACCCGAGGGCATCCATACCTCAGGTTGGCCCCATGTGCTTTATGGTGGCATTATTTCTGGCATAATTGATTGCCATTGCATGGGCACAATCATTGCGGAATATTATAAAGACAAAAGCCCGGAGGAGAAAGAAACTCCAAAATATTGGTTTGCAACTGCTTCGCTGAAAATTGATTTTCTGAAACCGGTATCTGTTAATAAGCCAATTCAACTGCGTGCAACCATCAAAGAAATGCATGCAAAAAAAGCGGTTGTTTCATGTTCTTTATACTCTGACGGTGAAGAATGTGCACGAGGTGAAGTTCTGGGAGTACGGGTGCCCGCTCTTGCAGGACCAGGAAAGTAAACCCAGATAGACAATTGCCGCCACCATATTTGTAAAATCAATCTTTTCAAAAACCTGAGAAAGTCATAACATATATGAAATTTTACCTATTTTGGAATACATTTAATATATCGGTACTTGCCGGCCGGCTTTAATATTAGTAAGTATAGAATTTTAATAAGATAATAAAATCATAATATTGATTACCCTTAGAAAAGGAAGGTGTCATATGAAAGGAGCTTACGAAAGATTAAGGGAAAGGATGGATGAGTTGGGTACCGGATATCCGGCCACCGAAAGCGGTGTAGAAATACGAATTTTAAAAAAATTGTTCACCGAGGAAGAGGCTGATTTGTTTGTGCATTTAACGCCGCTGCTAGAAGCGCCTGAAGCTGTAGCGAAACGCCTTGGTCGTGAAGTGGAGCAGACTGCTGCACTCATGAACCGGATGGCCCAAAAGGGGCAACTTTTGCGGCTCCAGAAAGGCGATACGGTAAGGTTTGCTACCATGCCGTATGTTGCCGGAATTTTTGACCTGCAGATCAACACCATGGATCGGGACCTTGCTGTCGCCATGGATGAATACTATGACACAGAACTTGGGCGCACCGCTCAATCATTTAAAACCCCGCTGTTTCGTACAATTCCCATCAATAAAGAATTGGTGGCCCAATGGCCGATTGCGCCATACGAAGACGCACTGGAAATTTTGGAAAATCATGATGTCTTCGCTGTGGTTCCATGTGTTTGCCGCACTTGGAGAAAGCTCAGTGACAAAGGTTGCGAAAAACCTGTAGAAGCATGTTTGCAATTGGGTTCAAATGCAAAGCATTTTGTAAAACAAGGCATCGGTCGATTTATTAGCAAAGAGGAGGCTACAGAAATTGTAAAAAGCAGCGAGAAAAATGGATTGGTGTTGCAACCTTTTAATTCTCAAAAGGTTGGTACCTTGTGTAGTTGTTGCGGCGACTGCTGCGGGATGCTTAGGTCATTAAAGAAACAGCCTGTGCCGGCTGCGGCAGTAAAAAGCAATTATTATGCAGTAGTCGATGTCGAGGAATGTACCGGTTGTGAAACTTGCCTGGACCGATGTCAAATGGAAGCCGTTGAAATTGTGGACGAAAAAGCAGTAATAGACTTAGATCGATGTATTGGCTGCGGCCTATGTGTGACGACTTGTGAGACAGATGCCATGAGCCTATCAATGAAAACAGATGACCGGCAGTACGTTCCCCCAAAATCCTTAACCGAAACGTACATGCGAATCGCAATGGAAAGGGGAAAAGTTTAGCAAATAAGATGATCATAGCGCTTATAATAACAGCGGTTATTCTCTGGTCTTCATCATTTGTAGGTATTCGTGCTGCCCTTTTTGAATACAGCCCAGTTGAAATAGCGGTTTTTCGTTTTGTTATTTCCTCTATAGCACTATTTTTAGTAATCCGCTTTCAAAAAATAAATCTTCCAGACAAAAAGGACTATTTCCCTTTTGCCCTCTTGGGGCTTGTACTATTTATAAATCATATCGCCTTAAATTACGGAATTCGTACGATAACAGCAGGCGAGACAACACTGATTGTCAGCTCGTCTCAGCTCTTTCAGGTATTGCTTGCATATCTTTTTCTAAATGAAACGATTTCAATTCGATTTTTAGCAGGATTATTTTTTTGCTTTTCCGGAGTTACAATCATTGCATTTCAAAATCCAATTGGGCTGTCATTTAACCTGGGAGTTGTCTTTGTTTTACTAGCGGCAATTACCAATGCGATTTATTTTATTTTACAAAAGCCTCTTTTAATGAAATACAGGCCTTTGGAAGTGATCAGTTATTCTACCTGGATCGCTACCCTGATGTTGCTGCCTTTTGGGCGGGGTGTTGTTCGCGTGTTTTCAACTGCCAATATGAGCGCCACTGCAGCGGTTATTTATATCGGGATTGCAACTGTGGTAGCGCATATATGTTGGTCAAAAATACTATCCAAAATTGAAGCCTCAAAAGCAGCTGTTTTTCTTTATACGGTTCCGGTAATGACCATAATTATTGGTTATCTGTGGCTTCGCGAACTACCATCCTTAATATCATGTGCCGCTGGAGCAATAATATTGGGGGGCGTTACGCTATCTACTTCAAAAGCGGCAGGCACCGAAAAAGCTGATTAAGACCGGCTGTTCTCGCGGCCGCCTGTGCGCAACGTTACGAAAGCAAAGAGGCCGCCCTTAAAGGACGTGGCTTTAAGATTAGATCTAAGGAGATAGGAGCATGGAATCCGAGAAAATTTGGAGGCGTTTTCAGAAACACATGGGATATACCGACGAGGAGATGGAAACTTTTCGATCCGATCCCGAGAAGGTGAAGATGGTAACCCAAACGCCTGAGTTCGTAAAGTGTAAAGTCATAGCCGAGGTGATCGAGTCCCATGGTTGTCATGCCGGCCACCGGGTGGGAGACCGGTTCGTGATGACCGCCGGGGGGCAACTGATTGCCGAGGAGAGCCCTAAAAGGATGTGTATGTTTGCCCTGGGACCTGTCAGCAACACCCTGCCGGCTATCTACGAGAGGTTGATCACTAAGTCGGATCCCAACTTTGAGCGATCCCAGATCGTCCAGTGCACGGATGTGGGACTTGACAAGGGCGGATGGGGAAAGATCCTGATGAAGGTCTATATAGAGAAAACAGAATGAACGGGCCGGGCCGGGCACCTCTTTTCTCTCAGCAACCAGACTTGATCAGATTCGATTTAAGACCTGGAATCCAGATATCCAACTTATCAAAAGTTATCCGGGACATAAAACTGATAGGGAGTCTGACCATGGAACAAATATGTAATGACCTGGCAATGGAACAACAGGAGTTGGATGCGGTCGTGGCAAATCTGGATGAGGCCGGATGGGAGACTAAGACCCCTTCTGAGGGCTGGGATATCAAAGAACAAATTCGCCATTTAGCTTATTATGAGGATCGGGCCAAACTGTCTGCCTCGAACCCGGAGGCCTTTAAACAGTGGTTTGAAGAAATGCTGCAAGATCCAAATGCAATGGTAAAGCATATGGAGACTACCGGAAAAGATCTAACTGCTGAAGAAACACTGAAATGGTGGCGAGAAGAACGCAGCGCATTGCTTGAAGTCTTGGCTAAAATGGATCGCAAAACGAGACTGCCCTGGTATGGTACTGCTATGAGTGCCATGTCTTTTGCCACCGCGCGACTGATGGAGACCTGGGCACATGGACAGGACGTGGTGGATGCATTGGGTATTATACGTAAACCCACAGATCGCTTGCGCCATATTGCCCATTTAGGGGTGAGTACATTCGGATGGAGTTTTGCCAACCGTAACATGGAGATTCCGGGCACACCGGTCCGTGTGGAGCTCACCGGGCCTTCAGGAGGCATCTGGAGCTGGGGGCCTGAAGAAGCCGAAGATAGGGTAAAAGGCGCGGCTGAAGATTTCTGTTTAGTGGTGGTTCAACGGCGGCATGTGGCCGACACAGATTTAATTGTCAGGGGAGATATTGCGCAGCAATGGATGTCGATAGCCCAGGCCTATGCCGGACCACCGGCCGAAGGTCGAAAGCCTGGGGAAGTTTCTAAAGAGCAAACTAATTAGGGCAGGGCCAGCAATACCCCTGCCCTTCATTATCACCTAATGTATAACTAGAGCCAGATTGGTCAATCACAAATTCCATTACCAGTTTCAATAGGATTGCCTCCGTTTAATTCAAATACAGCTCCCTCTGGCAGATCAATATCCTCAACAAATTCATCGCAATCTATTGTGTCATCCTGCTGATTTAAATCAATCTTAACTGTATAAGATTGATTGGGAACCAGCCAGAATATACTAAATTCTGTTGGGTCTTCTGTATCAGATTCTGAAACTTCAACTATTGTGTATTCTTCTTGGTTGCTCTCTGCGAATACAGTTATAGTTGCTTTTTCAGATGCACCAAAAGATGAATTGACAATGCTTCCCTTTAGGGTAGCAGCCTCTGATGGGTCCTCGAAAAGATGCAAGACAGGTTTGAGCTTATATGAAGGATCAATTGTAGTGCCCGTTACGACTATCGACTTGCTTAAATCAAAATGGATAATGAGATCCACGGCAGCGTCATCTCCGACATTAAAAATAAAGTTCTTATCGGTTTTCAAATTGCCAGATGGGACTATGACTGGTTCATCTGCTGTAGAGGTTATATTATCGAACCTTATCGTTGCGCTGCTGACCACAAGCCGTACCTGGGTGTATTTCCCAGATTTAAGTTTGGTGGGAGGAACAAGCTCTGTCGTATTTCCATTATGGAATTGAAGCAAATCAATTGTATAAGGCGATTCAACCAATGGAAGTGAAGTCCAAGGACCTCCTGATTTATGGACAAGGACCTCTTCAATTGTGACAAATAAGTTCGTAACTCCTGCCGGCAACATTGGCTTTGCATCAGTAATTGACATCGACAGTGTACCGGTGCCGCCGCCCGAACTCCCACCTCCACCACAAGCTACTAAAAACATTACAGAAGATAACACAATAAACCATATTAAACCTTTCGATTTCTTCATCTGGATCCCCCCGGTTCTAATTTTGATGAAACCGCGCAAAATGCGCTTAAAAAACTCTGCAAAATTCATGTCAAAATCAATAATTTCCATATTTATTGAGAAATCAGATAAATATCGGAAAGGTATAAAATTTTTTTAACCAAATTATTTCCATAATTTATGTAAATTAGTATCCAATAAGATGGATGATATAGCCCGCAAGATCTGGGAGTCCAAGGGTTGGAAAATATTCCAGGATGTCAATCAAAAGATATCAAAAAGTAGAAAAAACGGCGTTTATTCTATATAGTGCCATCTTATAACAATTGGAAGTTGATTTCAGATATCTGCAAACCATTGCAAGTAAACTCTCAGTCCCGGTATTTGCGATATCGACAACTAATCAAAGGTTTTTAGCTCCACAAAATTGTTGTGATATCTTCGTAAATCTGTAATTTTAGCCTTATACAGATCAATAAGTCTTTAGGCGGTTAAAATTTGGTTTTTTAGCAAGATATCCAAAATTGACGTTGCAGAAGTATCATATAATGCTTTTCACCCATAAATGCTGCCTAATTTAGACGGGAAGTGGAAGTACTGCTAATGATATCAATTTTCAAGCAATACC
>JASFIX010000209.1:0-6985 GCA_050122435.1 Desulfobacterales bacterium | reverse complement strand
TGATATTTTTGGATATCACAGGTTTTCATAGGCATGGTTTTTTAAAGATTGTCTCAATATATCCCAATTTGAAAAGATTTATGATTATCAGGCGCAATATATTATGGAAATTGGTTTTATTACAGGTATGGATTGACAATTTGGTAATTTATATTATATTAAAGTTGGGTGGTATACCACCCAAATATGGGACCTATGAACAGAACTGATAAAAAAATTATAACAAGAAAAAAGCTAATTAAGACTGCGACTAAAGAGTTTGCACGAAATGGATATGCCCGTACAAATATTAATGAAATCTCTCTTAAGGCTGGGTATGGCAAAGGGACAGTTTACAATTATTTTAAAAACAAATTTAGCCTTTTCATCGCAGTAGTGGAAACCACAATCACCAACCTTGTCTCTGAAATACAAATAAGCATTGAAAACATAGATGATCCTGTTGAGAAGCTTAAAACAGGGATTTATACAGATTTTAGATTTTTCGAAAAAAACAAGGCGATTGCTGCAGTTATATTACGAGAAGGGTTTTCCGCAGAACCTAAAAGGCAACAAGAATTTATTAAGGCAGCATCGCCAGCGTTTGAAATTGTTAATCAGCTAATTTCTGATGGAATGGAAAAAAACCTATTTCGAAAAGATATAGATTCTTTTATGGCAACTCTGCTTGTCATTGGCATGGTTGAAAATCTTGTTTTAATGCAGGACGCTATGCAATCACGCTTTGGAAGCCCTGAGGAATTAGCAGAGACGGTAATTAAGGCATTTATCGAAGGTATCCAAAAAATTTGATTGTCAGATTTAAAGGAGGCCTAAAATGAATAAAGAATCCACTTTACTTATACTAGATGCCTTTATCAACTATGCATTAGGAATCTTATGTTTACTATATCCTTATGTTGCTGAAATTATTGGTGTTCCCTTTGTTCAAAATTCATTTTATCCGAGTATTTTAGGAGCTGTGCTATTTGGAATCGGTATCGCTTTAACGATTGAATACTTCAGAAAACAACTTGGTTGGGTTGGTTTGGGATTAGGTGGTGCCGTGGTGATCAATTTAGCCGGTGGCGCTGTATTAATCTTTTGGCTGATACTCGGGAATTTGACTATTCCTTTTAGAGGTCAAGTATTTTTATGGATGCTTGCTGTCATCCTAGTCTTAATCAGCTCATTTGAGCTTGTTGTCCATGTCAAGAAAATGGCTCGAGAACGACTTTGAGAAATACATTCGGCTGGTAATTAAAATTGCATATAACTCCAAAATATCGCAGCTGAGTCCAAATTACGGATGTCAACTATAAAAGCCAAGTATCTGCCTTGTCAAATTTTGCAGATTGTAAACATATCTCAACTCACCATGTTATCAGATCGAGCTGTATCTTGATTTGAAAAATGAAAGATTGAATCTTGGTTATTCCTTAATATTACCTCAGAGATAAGATTAATCTCAACTATGGACAGGCGGTTTTCGTGGTAAGGTGATGTTGAATATAGCGCCCTCGTTTGGGCTGGAATCAACAGTTATTGTGCCCCCGTGCTTGAGGATCGCATTGCGTGTCACGAAGAGCCCTATACCTGTCCCTCTCTTTCCTTTTGAAGAGCTGAACAGCTGGAAAATCTTGCTTGTTTGTTCTTCATCAATGCCGGGCCCATTATCTGATATTTTAAAATAAACATTGGCCTCATCGACACTTGTCGTAAAATGGATCTGATGCGTTATATCTCTGGTGTCTTCAATACAGGCTTCCATCGCGTTTTCAAGTATGTTTATTAATGACGCGCGGATTATTTCCGGATCAATTGCAAAATACCCGGAATCTTCGGGAAAGTCGGTAATAAATTCAATATTGGCGGCTTTAATGCGAGTTTCAATGAGGATTGTAAGTTCTTTTGCAAATCGCCAAACTTCAACTTCTTCAATTTCCAGATCGCGCTCTTTTGAGTAGTAAAGTATATCTAAAACCAGCTTCTGAACACGATCCAGCATGAGTTTGGTAACGTCCAGGCCCTCTTCGATCTGAGCGGGCCTGTTGCGGTAAAAGCCTGTTTCTATCAGATAAAGGCTTGCGTTCAGTCCGGTTAAACATCCTCTTAAACTGTGTGAAATGGTTCCGAGCATCAACCCCAGGTTAGACAGATTGTCTTTCATTTGATGGAGCCTGGTAACATCCATAAAATAACCAAGAGCTGCACGCTTACCTCTATAGCTGACGGAAGTTACGGTTTCCATTACCCAGTGCGTGGAACGAGACTTATCGAGGACACAGAACTCATAGGGTGTAAGATCATCTCCTTTGAACATGGCCACGGCGCACTGACGCACATGCTCACGATAATCTTCATGGACAAGTGCCATGGAGTCCGTACCGATTAGCTCCTCTTCCTTATAGCCGGTTATGCTGGTAAATCTGGAATTGACGTATTTAAACTTGCCTTCCTGAACAATATAACTGCCAATCAAAGCGTTTTGTTTACTCTCAATAAATTGAAGTTCGGAAAGCTTGCGCTGAGTGTTATCACGGATGAATCCCTGAAATGAGAGGGGCTTGCCTTTTGAATCCCGTAAAACGATCCAGCGATCGTGCAGCCAGCGAATGGAGCCGTCCGGGTACAGAACCCGGTACTCAGCTTCGCCTTGTGTATGACCCTCAATCAATGATTTATTAAAAGCTTTTCGTAACTGTTGGCGATCTTCGGGATGGATGGATTGAAGTACTTGATCTAAAGGTGTTGTACGTTCAGCTTTATTTTCTAACCGGAAAAAAAAATGAAATTTTTGATTATGAAAAAGAAATCGCTGTGACTCGATATCATAATGATAGATTGCATCTTGTGAATGGTTCGCAAGGCGCTCAAAATCATCGAATAATTCGCGCTCTGAAACTGGATTTTCCGATTGTGGATTATTGCATGTTTCAGTCATGGTTTTGCAGCATTCGGTTTAAAGTCGAATAAGATATAGGCCTGTTTTTAAGGCCGCAAAATTATCAAAATGGCGTTCGAATGTCAAAGGCCAGAGCCGTGCTGTTTTTTAAGTAACTCCCGGAGTTGAAAGAAGAACTCATTTCGTATTTTCTCTATTATCAACGCTTCCCTGTAATCAAGCATGGCCGTGTCTTTATGCTTAAATCTTTTGGGTTGAACCTGTAAGGCGTAAGAGTTGACCTGCTTTTTCCAAAACCACTCCGCGCAACAGAGTTGGATATTTTCCGGATCGAAAGCCGTGATTGCGTTCAACGCCTCAAGCAAACCTTTGCCCGAATCACTGTTCTGGATACAAAGGCAAATATAGGCGATCCTGTACTCTACGCTGTCAATCGTATCGTTATCGGGCAGGGGCTCTAAGTTGTGAGAATTGTTCTGGCCCCTGTATACAAAATGTCCATAGCAGCTCTGCAGTGTGAAACAGTATTCAAGTTTGTTAAATTCCTTGATCACCTCGATTATGGGTTCATCAATCATGCCGTCGCTGAGACTGGCCAGGCATTTCTGTTTTTGATCCTGATAGTGTGGGTTTGCCACAAATTCTCTAATCTCTGTGAAGGTTTCCACCGGTGTTAATTCTACCTATCCAATGATTGATTGTGTTTGTTCGGCCAACGAAGAAGATCGAATTTCTCCTGTGAATTTAAACTTTAACATCTTCACATCATTCGGGGGTGACGTCAAGTTGCGATACATGCGGAGACTGGCGAAAAGTCCGTTTTGGCAAACCGAAGCCTCTCTCTATGTTTGTGGATAGATTTTACGTCCCTTTAAGGAAGGTTTTGATTCAGTCCCAGGGGGTCATTTCAACAACAAGCCCGGAATGGTCCGAAACAAATGGGCCCCGATCGCTATTGAAGACGACGTAGGCTGATTTGGCCGTTAATCTTTCAAGGAAGAAATAATCAATTCTTGATGTTTGCTGTGGATCATTTTCAAATGGATTATTATCGACTGCGAAGGTACAGCCGGGCTCGACAGATGATGGATCATCATCAGGAAGGCAACAATCTGTTTGGAATACACATTCATTGGTTTCGGCATAGGCATCGCTGAAACCGGCGCCGGTGATTAAATTATACTCATCTGCTGCAGACTCAAGCGATCCTTTTGAAACGTCCTGGATATTGAAATCTCCACCAAAAACACAGGGAACTTTTCCGTAAAATAAACGAACAATCGTTCTGACAGTCTTGATGAATTTCAACGCCTTATTGATTTGAGCCTGTCGCTGGTCGGTTGGGCAGGCGGCACACAGGTGAACATTAAACAAAAGAAGCCTTCCGAAATCAGGCACATCAAGCAGGCAACCCATGATTCTGCGCCGTAGCTTTATGTCTATTCCATGGAGCGTAATCTCGTATGCAAAAGGCAGGGTTCTTGCGACAGTCCACTTAATTTTAACGGGCTTTTTACAGAATATTGCATTCCCTACTGATAACACAAAAGGGACGCCGTTTGCCAGACGGTAGCGCAGCCTATAGTCATCGCCCAGCTTGCTTTTCAGCTCCAGTGAGCCATTCAGCATTTCAACTAATCCCAGCTCCTGTGCCAGTTTGCCGCCGACAACCTCTTGACACAGAACACAATCAATATTTTCATCCAGGATGAATTTGGCTATGGAATCGAATCTTGCTTCTCCCGCGGAGCTCGGTGAGGTAGACGGTTCGGAAAATAACAGGTTAAGCGTCAAAAACTTAAAAATTCTTTCGTCAGCTTTAGCTGCCGGGATTGTAATAAGCATGTTGCCCACCAATCCAATCAAGATAAGCGCGGTGTTTTTTTCTTTTCATTGACCTAAGCTTGAATGGTAATGGGTTAAGATCAATACATGAAGTTGTTGATCACCCTTGTTGTTTTCCTGCTCGTGCCAGGCTCAATTCTTTCCAGGTAGTTGCCATATTCAGGGGAACATGTTTGCTCACGGATTTACGCTTTAAACTCAATGTGCTCGTAGGGCATGTTGATACACATAATCCACAACCGATACAGCGATGCGAATTCAAAACAACCTGTTCATTTTCAAGAGTCAGCGCTTCCATCTGGCACCGGTCCAGACAGGTCTCACAGCCATCGCACGTTTCAGGTGTGGCCGTCGCAATAAAAGAGCTGGCAATGGCTTCAGAGGGTTTGGGATGCTGCTTGAGACGTAACAGCCCACCGCAACAGCAGCCGCAGCAAAGACAGAGTAAAGAGATTTCTTTGGAGTTGTTGGGTTGCAGGACCAAATTGGACTTATCGGCTTCAGCCAAAATATCCAGTAGATTATCCCTGTCAATGTAGCGTCCCAGACCGTTTCGAACGTAATAGTCCGCCCATTCGCCAAAATAGAGGCAAGATTCCTCAACAAATGCTTTATCCAATTTGTTCACCTGGAATTCGTAGATGCCAATAATCCACGGAACAGCCTGGTAAAGCGCTGAACGGCCTTCAGCCTCTATCGAAAAAATGAGCCCCTTTCGAGCCATCGCGTTCAGCCTCTGTTCGGCTTCGTCTATGGAAATCCCGGCTCGGTTAGCTATAGCACTGGCTTCCTCTCGTTCCAGCGTCAAATGTACTGATAACTCGGCTTCTTCGGGAGTAAACAACCTTTTTAGCAAGCGAAGTTCTACTCCAGTATCGCTGGGTGCAAAACCACCTGGCAGGTTATCCAGATGCTCGGCCAATTTTTTATAAGTGTCCATTTCCATAATCTCCTTAATATCTAACTCTTTTTTGAAGTTACCGTCTGAAAGGATGAGATCTGCTGCTTTATTTTTTTGGCTTTACATTCCGGGCAACTGTATTTTTTCTTTTCATACTCGGAAATAGACAGAATCAGGTCAAAAGATTTTTTACATTTTTCACAGTAGAACTCATATGTAGGCATGTTACACCTCCTTTTTTAGGGTGGTATTTTACTCACAGACTTTAATGATCACCAGGGTAATATCATCTTCAATTTTGGCCCCTTTTTGGAAGCTTTCTAAAGATTTTGCTATCGTATTGAGAATTTCATTTGCGCTTAAAGAAGAATTTTTTCGAATGATATCGTAGATAGGGTCTTTGCCAAACATTTCTCCTTGAGGATTACAGGACTCCCAGATGCCATCGGTGCTAAGGAAAATTATCTGTCCATTCTTAAGAGCAGTTACGGTATGCGCTTTGACATTCCAGTTTTTATCCACTCCAAGAGCCATGCCCGTGCCGCCCAGCTCTTCAAATGCGTCTGTATCTGGATCATAAAAAATTGCCGGATCATGCCCGGCCCTAACATATTGGAGATGCTTTTTTATCGGGTCAATTGTCATATAAAACATCGTCACAAATTGGCCCGAATCCTCCACATCGCCAACCAGCTGGCGGTTTACGTCGGATAGAATTTCTGCGGTGCTGCCCGGCAAAGATGAGCGCTGGCGCAGAGATGATCGAACAGCGGCCATCAGCAAAGCTGAGGAAATACCATGTCCGGATACATCTCCTATGGCGATACCGATTTGTGCATCTTGATCGGCTTCTTTGATGATAAAATCATAATAATCGCCTCCGGTTTCATCACAATAAATGCTCCTTCCCGCAATATCGAACCCTTTGATTTTTGGATTGGCAGCCGGAAGCAGATTTTGCTGCACTTCTCTTGCCAGAAACAAAGATTGGCGCATTTGATCTCTTTCTTTTAATCCGGCAGCCATTTCATTGACTACGTCTCCAGTGTAACCAATTTCATCATTTGATCTGACAATGACTTTGCGATCAAAGTTGCCTCCACGGATATCCTTTAGGGCTTGAATAATCTCTCTTAGGGGTATGGCAAAATTAGTGATTACAAACTGGGTCACAATGAGACCGACGACAATAAAGAAAATGGAATTGGTGAGGATAGCAGTTCGCATCTCCTTGAGGACCACACCTGTATCCTGTAGTCCCGGCTCTGATAAATAGGATAATTGAATAAAAGACAAAAGCGGGATGATATTGCAGGCGAACAGCAATGCGATGAATCTGATAAAAATCCGCATTC
>JASFIX010000208.1:0-6989 GCA_050122435.1 Desulfobacterales bacterium | reverse complement strand
TTTGCCCAGGCAGATTTTGTTCGCGAAGACCGTTTTGAGAGCCATTTAAGAACCCACGGATATTTAGAGCCTCAAGTGACCGTGGCCAGTTATGAGCCTGGAGACAAGCTCAATGTGTGGACTTCCTCCATGGGACCATTCCTTAAACGCGCTAAGCTTGCCAGGACTCTGGGTTTGCCTTTTTCCGCGGTGCGCGTACAGAAGGCTTGGGTGGGCGGCGCCTTTGGCGGGAAGATCGATCTTTTTTCTCATGAATTTTGTGCTGCTTTGCTATCCATAAAAACAGGGCGACCGGTGAAAGTAGAGGCATCTCGTGAGGAGATCTTTGCCGCCTATCGCCACGGCCAGCCGCTTATTGTCGAGGTGAAAACAGGGGTTAAAAAAGATGGAACTCTTTTGGCTCAGCAGCTTCGTATCATTAATAACTGCGGCGCATATCGCGGGAGCGGTGTGGTCGTCATTTTTTTATCCTGGGGATTTACCATGGTCCCTTACAGGCTCCCCAACCTGAAATACGAAGGCTATGCCGTTTATACCAATAATCCCGTTCGGGCTCCCCAACGTGGCCATGGCGCACCTCAGCTTCGCTTTGCCATAGAATCTCAGATGGATATGATTGCCGAGGATCTGGGAATAGATCCGGTTGAAATTCGTCTGAAGAACGCCCGGGTATCAGGTGAACAACTGCCGAATGGAGATAATGTACATAATTGCGGTCTGATCGATTGTATTCGAAAAGCCGCCGAACATACCCAATTCAAGCAAACCTATGGCCTAAAACGCAAACGTCATTCAGATAATAGTCATATCCGACGGGGTATCGGTATGGGTGTCAGTGCCTATTTCAGCGGATCGCTTATTTATCCCAACAGCTCCTCGGTTACCGTCAAAATGAATGACGACGGCACGGCGACCTTGTTGACAGGAGCACTGGATCTGGGCCAGGGGGCTGAAACCGTTATGTGCCAGATCGTTGCCGAAGAACTTCAGATACCCGTGGAAGAGATCAGGGTTATTGCAGCGGATACGGATACGACACCGGTTGATATCGGATCCTGGATCAGCGGAAATACCTATGTAACCGGGAACGCAACCCGCATGGCTGCCACTGAAGTGCGCAGAAAACTGATGAATATCGCTGCCGAGAAGATGGAAATCGCTATAGACGATCTCGTGATGACAGACAAAGCCGTACACGTGGTCGGCTCGCCGGAACGCAGACTGTCATACCGGGAGCTGATTGCCTTAAGTGTACAAAAACACAGAGGCGATCCTGTCAGGGGTGAAGGCCACTGGCGCACGATGCGCGACGAGCCGTTTCATCCCAGCCTGGCGACAACCAAAGGGCGGTGGAGCGAAAATTATGCTGTTGATGCCCAGGTGGCTGAAGTTGAAGTAGACACTCAAACCGGAATTGTACGTCTTGTCCGGGCGGTAACCGCCCATGACTGCGGCTTTCCGATCAATCCCCTGCTGGTGGAAGGGCAGGTTGACGGACAGGTGTCCATGGCACTGGGTCACGCTTTCATGGAAGAGGTGTTGATGGAAGATGGCCGAACCTTAAATCCCAACTGGCTGGAATACCGGATGCCGACTATCCATGAAATTGCCGTATCCGAACATATCAACGTGATCACCGAACACTATAAAACCGATGCACCTTACCGCACCAAGGAAGTGGGTGAAGGGCTGGTTTCCGCCATTCTGGCGGCCATTGCCAATGCCATTTATGACGCGGTGGGTGTCAGACTGCATTCGACACCGTTTACGCCTGAAAAGATTTTGCGGGGGCTGGGCAAGATAAAATAGTGACTAAATTGAACTAAAATTGGAAGTGACCAAAGTTATAGCTCACAGCCGAGACGCAGAGCACGCAAAGAGAAAATTTTTTTAGTAAAACCTCTGCGCGCTCTGCGTCTCTGCGGTGAAACAAATAAAAACGACAGAATTCCTCAATTTTAGACATTTTAGCTCATTTTAGTTCATTTTAGGCATTTTCAACAATAGGGGATATGTCATATGGAACCCGTTACGTACTGGAACGAGAAGAAGGAGACCCTTCCGAGGGAAAAATTGGAAGAGTTGCAGCTGCAGCGGTTTAAGCAGAGGATGCAGTACGTTTATGATCGCAGCCCCATGTACCGGCGCAAATATGATGAGGCCGGTGTTATGCCTGCTGACATCCGGTCGCTGGATGACATTCAAAACGTGCCCTTTACCGTCAAGGAGGAGTTACGGCAAAGCCAGGCCCAGCATCCGCCCTGGGGGGATTTTCTCTGCATTCCGCCCGAAGATGGCGTCAGAGTGTTCCAAACCACCGGGACCACCGGTATCCCCGTAAAGGCCATGATGAATAAGACGGACTGGACCGTCCACTTTTACGAGCAGTTTATGCACTTCATGTACGGCTACGGCATCAAAACCTCCGATATTCTTTTTGTGCCTTTTGGCTACGGTCTTTATATCGCCTGGTGGGGATTTCAGGCCGCGCTGGAACAGGAGGGCGTGATGATTGTTCCCGGCGGCGCGCAGTCATCCAAGGACCGTGTAAAAAACATATTCGATTGGAATGCCACAGTGGTCTGCGGCACCCCCACCTATTTGCTTTCACTGGGAGACACCGCCAAATCTATAGGGATGCCGCTGGCGGATTCTGCCATCCGGATTGCCGTTACCGCCGGAGAACCGGGGGCCAACGTGCCGGCCACCAAGGCGGCCATAGAAGAATTGTGGGGCGCCAAATGTTATGATGACATCGGTTCCACCGAAATTACCAATTTTGGCTTCGAATGTATTGCCCAGCAGGGGACGCACGTGATTGAAACCATGTTTTATGCGGAATGTCTGGACCCCGAGACCTTGAAACCTGTCGCGGAGGGTGAGATCGGTGAGCTGGTCCTTTCAAATTTATGCACTGAAAGTATGCCACTGCTGCGTTTCCGCATCCGGGATCTGGTGAGGTTTAATAAGGCGACCTGTGAATGCGGCCGTACTTTTTTACGGCTCGATGGGGGTGTTTTGGGACGCTCCGATGATATGTTTCAGTTTGCCGGTGTCAATATTTTCCCATCAGCTATCGAGAATCTGATCCGGGAAGTGCCGGAATTTTCAAACGAGTACCAGATCGTGGTGCCCAAGATGGGAAGCGGCAAGCATATTAGAATTCGGGTTGAACCGGATACATCCGAAGTTTCCGAGGAACGCATGGCCCGGGCAGTAGAAGAATTCATCGAAACCGTCAAGTACCGTATTACCATTACCCCGGATGTTGAAATTACCGAAATCGGCGAACTGCCGCGCTTTGAATTGAAGGCCAAGCGTCTGATTCGTGAATGACCGCATTACTGCCGTGTTCTTATTGACACCCATGTAGCTGGGGTGGTACTGATTTAGGCTGTGAAATTAAATTTCATATTATGAAACTTTTCAAATGGGAGGTGACAATTAAGAATTGATTCGAAAGGGGTGAATTTAACGTGATTCTAATAAATCATAGCAAAGGAGGGTTTATCATGAACAAGAAGATATTCGCGTTTTGTCTTGTTTTTCTGATGGCCGCGGCAATCCTCGGGCCTGATCTGATCCGGGCAGAAGAGCCCAAGGAGATCAAAATCGGCGCAACCATTGCTCTCTCGGGAAGGTTTAAAGGAATCGTCGGAACATTTGATAAATTAGGAGATGAGTGGACCGGTCTGGTGAATGAAAGAGGTGGCATCTATGTCAAGGAATACGGAAAGAAGCTGCCCATAAAGTTTGAGATTTATGACGATGCCAGCAAGCCCGAAAATGCCCGCAAATTTTATGAGAAGATGGCCACAGATCCCAGTATCGCATTCTTCATGGGGCCCTTTTCCAGCTTTATCTCCAATGCGGCCATTACTGTGGCGGGCAAACACCAGATTCCCATGCAGATGGTCTGCGCCAACGACGCCGTTCTGTTCAGAAAACCGAATTATTGGCGGGTAGGGACGCTGATTCCCGCTGAGGGCGAGTGGGTATACCTCGTGCCCATCTATAAGAAAAAGGGCGGGGTCAAGACCTTCGCCACTCTGACCATGGACACCCTGCACAACAAAGGGGCCACCAATGGATTTGAGGCTGAGTTGAAAGAGAACGGATTTGAAGTGGTCTATTCAGAGATTGCGCCGCCCCCCACCAAAAACTTTATCCCGATGATCACAAAGCTGAGGAAAGCCAATCCGGACGTAGTCTGCATCGAGGCGCTCAGCCCGGCTTTTACCATCGGCTTTCTGAAACAAATGCGTGAGGCCGGATTTAAGCCCAAAGAGATCATCATCGGGCATATAACCAAGCATGTCATTGATGCCTTGGGTCCTTACTCGGAAAACATCACCGGACTGGCCTATTACGTCGAGGGTGACACCCCGGATCATAAAGACTTTTTAGAGGTCACCCGGCGGGCCGGATTCACCTGGGGCGAATTTATGGAATCGGGCATCCGATGGTGGGCCTACTCCCGAATCAAACAAGCAATTGAACTGGCAGGCACCCTGGATCGTAAAAAGATCATGGATACCCTGTGGAACATGAAGATACAGGTTATGGGAATGGACAGTTTCGTCACAAAACAGGGTTACGGCGCCCTCGGCTCATATCCCTGCCAGGTCCAGGGGGGGAAATTTGTCTCCATCTGGCCGCTGGAAAAAGCTTTAAAACTGCATAAATATAGAAAACCTTAAGCTCGAAAACTAAAATTCAATGGAAATAGCAGTTCAACTGGTTATTGCCGGAATTCTTCAGGGAGGGGTCTATGCCCTGGCGGCCTTTGGCCTCTCCCTGATTTTCGGCGTGAGCGATGTATTGAATCTGGCCCACGGAGAATTTTTAATGCTGGGAGGCCTGTTTACCTTTTTGCTCTTCTCGGCGACCGGGCTCAACCCCTTCCTCATTGGCCTGATGATGGTGCCCTTCGCTTTTTTCCTGGGATATATCTTTGACCGTTTCCTGATGCGGCCCCTGGCCGGCAAAAAGGAGCATATTCGGCTGATGTCCTCTATTCTGGTGACCCTGGGAGCCGCATTATGCATCGAAGATGTTACCTCATTTCTGGCCGGGGCTGAAGAAAAGGGCGTGGATTACACCCTGCCGTCCTTTTTTTGGGGGGATATTTTTATCTCTTACCTCAGGATGCTGGCCATGGTGATGATCGCCGGGCTAACGGTGGGGATCCACTATTATCTGAAGAAAACCTATACCGGGCGTGCCTTACGGGCGACCACCCAGAATATCCGGGGCGCCATGCTGGTGGGGGTGGATACTTACCGGATTCGGTCGGTTACCTTTGGCATCGGTTCCGTGCTGGCCTGCATTGCCGGCGTTTTTTATGTCGTGCTCCTGTCCATTGCCCCGGACATGGGACTGGGTGTGACGATTAAATATCTTTGTATCATCGTACTGGGCGGGTTGGGCAGTCTGATCGGTTCCCTGGTAGGCGGCCTTATTTTAGGGCTGACGGAATCCATTGTGAGCTATTATACCCCCCACTGGGGGCAAACAGCGGCTTTTCTTATCCTGGTTCTTATTTTATTGATTCGGCCAAAAGGACTTTTTGGGAAATAAAGCGGCAAGCGATACCTGGTGAAGTGTAAGTGTTTTGGGAGATCCGTATGAGTCGTATCATTCTGGGGCTTTTGCTGGTGTTTTTTCTCATATTTCCAGTTTTCAATGTGCCCTATTTGAATACCTTTCTTATCATCCTTTTCATGTATATCCTGCTGGCCGAAAGCTATGACCTGTTGGGCGGCTATGTCGGCTACATCAATATGGGTCATATCGCTTTTTTCGGCATCGGCGCTTACACGTTCGGGCTGCTTTGGAATAAGGGCTTTCCCCTTTATCTTTCTTTTCTGGCAGGTACCCTGGCAGCCGTTATATTTGCCCTTCTTATCAGTTTTCCCTTTTTCAGGCTGCGCGGCGCCTACTTTTCGCTGGCTGCTTTTGCCCTGGTCAAACTCATGGAGCATCTGACCTTGAACCTGTCATCGATCACCCACGGCTCCGACGGCTTAAAGGTGCTTGAAGGCAACCGCATGATTCCCATGTACTACCTCTCACTGCTGCTGGTGGTTGCCGTCATTGCTGTCAGTTATTTTATCACGCGCTCCCGGTTGGGCCTGGCCATGGCTTCCATAAGAGAGGGGGAAGAGATCGCTTTTGATTTTGGGGTGCCGGTTCAGCGGATCAAAACCACGGCGATGGTCATTTCAGCCTCATTTGCCGGACTGATGGGCGGTTTCTACACCTGGTATACGATCTTCATTAATCCGTCCATGGTTTTTGGCACTGAGATCGCACTGATGCCAGTGGCCATGGCCATGCTGGGGGGATCCGGCGTCATTATCGGGCCGGTGATCGGGGCTGTTTTCTTATTAATTGTAGAGGAAACCCTCTGGACACGGTTCGCCTATTTGCATACGGCAGCTTATGGCCTTGTGATTCTTTTTGTGGGCCTCTTTATGCCGGGAGGACTCGTTCGCCTGGGACCGATACGACGATTTCTGGTTAGAATTGGTTTGTTCAACGAACTTTAGGGGATTTTAAAAATGTTGGTGGTGAATGAGCTGGGCAAGACATTTGGCGGGCTGACGGCCTTGTTCGGCATCGATTTCGAGGTTGTAAAAGGCAGCATCACCGGGATTATCGGACCTAACGGAGCCGGCAAAACCACGATGTTTAACCTGATCAGCGGTACCTTTCTGCCCACTTCCGGCACCATCCGGTTTAAAGGCCGGGATATTACCAAAATGAGGTCTGATAAGGTCTGCCGCCTGGGCATATCGCGTACCTATCAGAACGCAAAACCGTTTGAGGCCCTTTCGGTCTTGCAAAACGTTCTCATTGGTATTTTTTACGGCAGAAAAGATGCGCCGGATCTCAAAACGGCAAAATCAGAGGCCATGGACATTCTTCGATTTCTTGACCTGGAAAGCGATGCGGAAGCCCTGGCCGACCAATTATCCCCTTTGAAC
>JASFIX010000207.1:0-7001 GCA_050122435.1 Desulfobacterales bacterium | reverse complement strand
GTTTTCCCTGTCGGCCGAACTCCTTTTTGATCTCCAGACCGATTTCCCAGGGGCGGCCCGTGGCCGGATTAATCACCTCACCATCCGGGTTGACCGCCACCAAGGCGGCGGTGGTGATACCCGAATCCAGAATCCGGCTGGCGGTTCCCAGCCCCCCTTTAATGCTGCCGGCCCATGCACCGGTTCCGGCACCCACACAACCGGTGGCCGCCGGACCGCTGTTGGCTGCCTGACAGGCCTTTTGGCCCCATTCTGCACTGATCGGCGGGATAAATTCAGACCCGCGATCTAGGTCGTATAGAGCGGCAGCCGGTACGATCGGGGCCACAAATCCTTTGTCCAGGGGAAAACCAAAGCCCTTATGCGCGAGCCAGCGCACCACACCGTCTGCGGCCGCCAGCCCGTATACCGAACCGCCTGAAAGCACCACCGCCTGCAAATGTTCCACCAGGTTTGCCGGTGCCAGCAAATCGGTTTCGCGAGTGCAGGGAGCCGACCCGCGCACGTCAACGCCGGCAACCGCACCTTCCGGGCAAACAACAACGGTGACGCCACTGGCGGCAGCTTCATCGGTATAATGACCCACCAGAATACCATCCACATCTGTTAGCGCATTATGCTTTCCGATCGTATGCAAACCAACTCCTTTGAGCCGAACGCTCACTTATGTTCAGGGAATTGCGATGAATGAATCTTTTTTTATAACCAAAAGCTACTCAATTAGAAGTGGTATCAAAATCTCAGATCAGGTTCAAGGGCAAGGCGTCAGGCCGATCTGGAAAGCGCAGCATACATGGGGTATGTGAGCATTTACCGGAGGCCTGCAACGCAGCCATTGGATCTTAGATGGGGTTTTGATACCACTTCTAGGCAATAACCAATGGGGTGTCAAGCAAATAAATCGCAATATTAAGGTTGACTAAAACATACGTACTGGGATAAATATCCAAGTTTATCCGAAACCGGTTTTAAACAAAAGATCTACATAAGGATGTTAAATTCGATGATCCAGTTAATCAGAGGATTTAAAGATATTCTTCCGGGCGAAGTCGAGCTCTGGCAGGCAGTCGAAAAAGTCGCGCGCGAGCTTCTGGAGGATTTCGGTTTCAAAGAGATCCGTATTCCCATTATGGAGCGTACCGAGCTCTTTGCCCGAAGCATCGGTGAAGATACGGATATCGTCGAAAAGGAGATGTACACCTTTCCGGATCGTAAAGGAGATCTGATTACGCTTCGCCCTGAAGCCACGGCTTCGATTGTGCGGGCCTACATTCAGCATCGATTGTATGCTGCAGATCCGGTCCAAAAATTTTACACCATTGGTCCCATGTTTCGCCGGGAGCGTCCTCAGAAGGGGAGATACCGACAGTTTTATCAGATTAATGCTGAGATCTTTGGCGTGCAGTCCGGGCTGGCCGATGTCCAGCTTATTTTTTTGCTGGTGACCCTGTTTTCGCGGTTGCAAGTTCCTGATGTTAAGGCCCATATAAACTCTTTGGGCTGCCCGAAATGTCGGCCGAAATTCAAAACCGCCTTGTCTGAATTTTTAGCAGCCATCAGTGATAAATTATGCGCCGATTGTCTGCGACGCAAGGACCGTAATCCGCTGAGGGTCCTGGATTGTAAGGTGCCTGCCTGCCGGGACGCGATGGCTGAAGCCCCGGCGATCCTGGATCACCTCTGCCCCGAATGCAAAGTGGATTTTGCGGAAGTTAAATCGATGCTGGAAAAACTGGGCGTGCCCTTTGTCATTGATAAAAATTTGGTTCGCGGCCTGGATTATTATGCGCGCACAACCTTTGAGATTCAAACCGAGTCTCTGGGAGCCCAGAATGCAGTTGCCGGCGGTGGACGCTACGATGGACTGGTCGGTGAACTGGGAGGGCCGGACATACCGGCAACCGGCTTTGCGATCGGTTTTGACAGGCTCACTGAATTGACCGGTCTGGCTGCCAGCCAATTTTACCGCAAGCCTGACGTTTTTGTTGCTGCTCTGGGGGACAAAAGCCGATTACTTGGTTTCGATTGGATCTGCGCATTCGGCGACGAAGGCATCCGCGCCGAAATGGATTTCGCGGGAAAAAGCCTGAAGAGCCAGATGAAGCGGGCCGACCGGCTAGCGGTCGATTATGTTCTGATTGTGGGCGACGACGAACTTAAAAAAGGCGAGGCTATCCTGCGAAATATGGAAACCAAAGATCAGGTCTCCGTACCACTCGATGGCCTTGTTGAAGCCATTAAAGAAAAAATTTCTAAGACCGTTTAATTTGTTAAATTTGTTTGATTGGTTTAATTGGTTGATCAATGATCTCGAACCCAATTAACCAGTCAACCAATTAACTCAATTGACGAACAGTGAGGAGAAGATATTGTCCGATCAACTTGGTAACATGCGCAGAACGCATCATTGCTGGGAGCTTGGTGCAGATGATGTGGGCAAGGAAGTGGTTTTGATGGGCTGGGTCCATCGGCGCAGGGATCATGGCGGCGTCATATTCGTTGATCTTCGCGACCGGGAAGGCATCACCCAGGTCGTATTTAATCCGCTTGTAGACAAAGAAATCCATGCCAAAGCGCATGCGATCCGCAATGAATATGTACTGGCCGTGCGAGGTAAAGTCGATCCCCGTCCGGCGGATATGGTAAACCTCAAATTAAAGACCGGTGAGATCGAAGTTGCGGTAACGGAGCTCAAGATTTTAAATACAGCCAAAACACCGCCTTTTCTCATCGAAGATGAGATCGATGCCTCCGAGACAGTGCGGCTCAAGTACCGCCATCTGGATCTGCGTCGATCCGAAATGCAAAAAAATCTCATTCTGCGACATCAGGTTACGGGGGCGGTCAGAGAATATCTCAACAAAAACGGTTTTCTTGATCTGGAAACGCCGTTTTTAACCCGCAGCACTCCCGAAGGAGCCAGGGACTATCTGGTTCCCAGCCGGGTGAATCCGGGCCAGTTTTATGCCCTGCCGCAATCACCGCAAATATTCAAACAACTTTTTATGATATCCGGATATGACCGCTATTACCAAATTGTCCGTTGCTTTCGGGACGAGGACCTGCGGGCGGATCGTCAGCCGGAATTTACCCAAATCGATATTGAAATGTCTTTTGTGGGGGAAGACGATGTCATGCGCCTTACCGAGGGCTTGATGATCCAGATTTTTAAGCGTGTTTTGGGAATAAAACTCAAGCGGCCTTTTGCACAGTTAACCTACGACGAAGCCGTCGGCCGTTACGGTTTGGATAAACCCGATACCCGTTTCGGCCTTGAGCTCAAAGATATCTCCGACATTGTTGCCGGTTCAAATTTCAAGGTATTTGCCAATGCGGTCAAAAAGGGCGGCATTGTCAAAGTCTTAAATGCTAAGGGCTGCATTGATTTTTCACGCAAGGAAATTGACGATTTAACTGATTTTGTATCCGTCTACCGGGCAAAAGGGATGGCCTGGATAAAGGTCAAAGAAAATGAATGGCAATCTCCGATTACAAAATTCTTTTCAGATGATGAAAAGAAAGCACTGGCCAAACGCATCGATATGGAACCGGGGGACCTGATATTTTTTGTGGCCGACCAGCCCAAGGTGGTTAATGAGGCCCTGGGCCATCTTAGAAATCACCTGGGCAAGACCCTAGGTCTGATTGATGAAAAAGAGTATCATTTTTTGTGGGTGACACGATTTCCTATGTTTGAATATGATGAGACCGAAAAGCGGCTGCAGGCCCTGCATCATCCGTTTACATCACCGCTGGAGGAGGATTACGAGCGTCTCAAAGATGAACCGCTATCCGTAAAAAGCCGAGCCTACGATCTGGTGCTAAACGGCTTTGAAATCGGTGGCGGCAGTATCCGGATCCATCAGCGCAACATCCAGCAAAAGATATTTGAGGCCCTGAATATGGATAAAAAGACCTATCAGGGCAAGTTCGGATTTTTGCTTGAAGCCCTGGATTCAGGCGCTCCGCCCCATGGCGGCATTGCCATCGGCTATGATCGTCTGGTGATGCTGATGTGCGGCGAATCCTCCATCCGGGATGTGATTGCTTTTCCAAAAACCCAAAAGGCGGCCTGTCTGCTCACCCGGGCGCCGTCGGATACCGGCAAAACCCAACTGGATGAACTCTATCTTAAGCTGAAGCCCATCACCCAATGATGGTTTATTAGCACTGTCCGATTATAAAAAAGGCCCAATTAGGATTGATTGGGCCTTTAGTTTTTCGGGTTCTCATCGGAGATACAATACGGATCAAAACCTACCGCTCCTGATTACAATTCGATATTTCTGGATTGATCACATCTTGTCTGAAGTATCAAATGGATCCCATGCCTTCTCCATTTCCATAATTTTATTGTGATACTCCATCTGCATGTCGCCTTGACCCTGCATGGTCATGTCGCGCAGTACCCCGCTTGTCTCGGACATGATACCGCCTAATTTTTTTTGGGTATTGGAGTCCAAGTCTCCAGTGCCTAACTGCTTCGACCATTTCGACATCAGGTCAGCGATATCAGTAAGGTTTTTCTGCATTGTATAGTCCCCAGCAACAGCAAAGCCACCTGAGACCAACGCGGCATAAATAGCGAATATTACATACACGGATCCTTTTATGTATTTCATAGATGATTTTTTCATGATTGCTCCTTTCTTGGGTAATCAAATGGTTGATTTTTACAATTTAATGAAGCCAGTTCAATTTTAAGTCGTCTTTTAGATGTTTCCGGGCACGGTGCACCATCACATAAAGATTGTAAATGCTGATATCCATGAATTCACATATTTCCCGGCTGCTCAACTCTACTACTTCGCGAAGAATAAAAACCTGCGCCGTGCGGTCGGGCAATCTTGATAAAGCATGCTTAATAATTTTCAAGAATTCTTTTTGCTCGTAAACCATTGAAGGATCCGAAAACCAAATACGAGATCTGACAGCAGGTATTCTCCCGCTATCAACGACATCATTCCTTAAGCGCTCTATCGGAAACGTCATTTTAAATCGCCTGTCCCGGCCTATTCTTCGAAAATGATCGTAAATCTTTCTTTTTAAAATACTAATTAACCATGTTTTTTCCGATGCGAGACCCTGGAATCCTTTCCGCGATTGGAGGGCAGCCAAGAAAGTCTCCTGGATACTCTCTTCAGCAAGATCAGCATCCCGCAGCCGGGCAAGTGCATATCTAAAAAGAGGTTCACGATATTCTTCAATCCAAATCTGGGGATTGACTCCATTCGAGGAAATCTTAGCCTTATTGTTCCTATCTTTTGTCTGTTCGGGTATCATTTTATTTTACGGTTCCGAGGTAGGTTCCCGCTTTCTTCAGTGCGACTTCCATTTCTTCAATGGTAATTTTTGAGGACTCATAATACACGGTATTGATCTCTTTGGAGTTATGAAATCCTTTTTCAATCCGCTTTATCCCTTCCAGCCCCTCCAGGGCTGTTTCGCCGACATCGTATCACTGAACATAGAAGACGTCAGTGGATAATTCCGGGTTCTCAGCATGCGCCGGCCGATAACCGTCAACAAAAGGCAACGTGCTCAAAACAAGTACCGGTAAGAATAGCGCACAGAATTTTTTAATGATTTTCATTGTAATCTTCTCCTTAAAATGACCTTGAATTCGCATGGGACCGGATTATGATATATTTGCAGTGACTTTAGATACGTATTTCACCCACTCACCCCCATAATAGTCCTCCGCTACAACCCGCAGGGGAAATCCGTGCTTTTTGGGCAATACGCTGCCATTTACACTGTATGCCAAAAACACCTTGTCTGATAAGATATCTTCGATGGGGAATCGGTCGGTTTTTTCATATCTTCCATTCGGGCCGCTGAATGTAACTTCGGTTACATCGGAGTTTACTCCGGCTGTTTTTAATAATTTAGCCACGGAAATACCCTTCCAGCGAGCGTGATAAGCGAAAAACCCCGGACAGATCAAAAGAACATTTCTTTCAATCGATGGCATTTCTGTTATTTGATCATATGTGAGTTTCAGGGAGCGGTGAACCTGGCCGCCTATTTCAAGTTGCCACTTTTTTAAATCGACGTCGTGATCGTCTAATCCCATGGTATCGAACTCTTGGACTGGCGTTAGATCTAAATTCCGGGTATCCAGGGTGGCGGGGTTTTTACCAACCAGGCTGTTCATGGAAGTCCCTTTTGGCAGGATTATTTTTTTTGCTTTTGCGAAAACAACTCGGATCCCATTGGCAATTGGACTGAATACTAGCCCCATGGCGCTTAAAAACCCCAATATAAGGTTGATAAATTGTCGTCGTGTTTTCACGGCACTGCCTTTCTTTGAAATTGGTTTTGCTTCATTTTGTCTGTCTAAAAGCTCGGTTTTCCCGGATTGGCAAAACCCGTGACAGCAAAAAGGACACTCATCACCATAACGATAATTATTAAGGATTTCTGAGTCATTGATTCACCTCCTAAAAAAGTGATTTGTAATAAGAATTCTCCCTTTTCATGATTTTTTTGCATCACCCCTTTCTCCACCCAATGTATGGGTTTCTTTTAGAATGAAGACTTTATGCTAAATGTGAAAACAGCGGGCCGATTAAAGATTACTAGCGTGCAAGGACCATCACGAGCAGATATGTCTTGAGTGCAATCCAGCAACTATATCGGCCTTTGGGTAAACTATAAGGTAATCGGAGTGATTCACGGGGTCATCACGAAAATATCACTTTTTTGTAACAAAATTTATTAAAGTGGGGTGCTTCAGACAGGGCTATGGACGGGTAAGAAAAAGGTAAATGTGGTCCCGGACCCGGCTTTACTTTCGACCATTATGGATTTGTTGTGTAACTCAAGTATACGCTTGGTAATGGCCAATCCGAGCCCGGAATAACCTGTTTTGCTCTCTTTAGTTCTATCTCTGTGATAAAAACGGTCAAAAATGTGAGGCAGATCTTCCTTGGGGATGCCGCAGCCGGTATCGCTGACACAAACGGATATATCACCATTTTGGGCACTGAATGCGAGTC
>JASFIX010000206.1:0-7061 GCA_050122435.1 Desulfobacterales bacterium | reverse complement strand
GGACCGAGCTGTTCTCAGAAAGTTATGAGCCGAATTGGGAGGAAGATTTGTCGTACGAAGATAGTGTTAACCAATTCGAAGAGGGGACTTATAAATTCTTTGCCAGGTCGGTCGAAGGAGGATGGCAGAAAGGCTGCGCGGATCTATCACGTGAAATCCCATGCGCGCCTGATGAAGATTCTCTTTCGCCTTCAGAAGAGACAGTGGCAGTGAATGGAGAAGAAGACTGTGGTATCGAGCTCGAATGGCAACACGTAACAAATACTTTGGTCCCTGATGGTGCCGAAGCGGACTGTGCTGGGCCCCCAATTGATGTTGAAACCTACCAAGTCATCATCGAGAATTTAGATACCGAGACCGAATTTAGCATTTTTCTCGAAGCGGAGGAGGGTATCAACTCGGTTACGATTCCGGAGGAATTTGTCGAGGATGGCATAACCTATAAGTGGGAGGTGCTTGCTATAGCTGAAAACGGTAACCAGACCATCGCTGAGACTTACTTTTGCACGGGAACTCAAGGTGCACCATGCCCTGAACCTGAGGATTAATAAACTGGATAAGATGCCTGGGGCTCCATTCCTGCGTGCGCTGCATCAGCGGTGAGGAAAAATGGAGCCCCTTTTACTATGTATGGGATCCCACAACCTGCCGGCTTCCTTTAATCACATCCCTTTCAAATACTCACGGATTATCAGCGCGGCGCTGCCGCCTTCGCCGGCGGCGCTGACCACCTGCTTGGTGCTTTTGTCGCGCACATCGCCGGCGGCAAAAATGCCCGGGATGCTGGTTTCCAGCAGCAGCGGGTCGCGTTTCTCAAAACCCACCGGTCGCTCTTTTTGATGCAGCAGGGTATGGCCGGTGACGACAAACCCCCATTCGTCCAGGAAAATTCCGCTGTTTGTCAGAAATCCGGTGTTGGGCACCAGGCCGATAAAAATAAAAGCCCCGTCAATCGGCATTTCCTGTTCTTCACCATTCTGATTGTCGCGGACCCGCAGCCGGTTGAGTTTTGAATCTTTTCCCAAAAATTCTTTGACTTCGGTGTACCAGCGCACCTCAATTTGAGGATGGCTCAGGACCTTTTCTTGAATAAATTGAGTGGCCTTGAATTCGCCGCTGCGCACCAGAATGGTGACCTTTTCGGCAAATTTGGTCAGCAGCAGGCTTTCTTCGGTTGCGCTGTTGCCGCCGCCGACCACCACTATGTGCTTGCCTTTGTAAAATGGGCCGTCGCAGGTCGCACAAAAGTGAATCCCGGCACCGATGTATTCGTTTTCCCCCGGCACGTTCAGTCGTTTGTAACGGCTACCGGTGGCGATCAGTAGCGCGTCGGCACTGTACTCGCTGCCGTCTTCGGTTTTGACGCAGTGGTAATTATCAGAGCTGTGAACGGCAGCAATCTGCTGGGCTTCGAGCAGCTCAACACCAAAGCGTTCGGCCTGCTGTCGCAAGCGCTGTGAAAATTCGATTCCAGCGACCCCATCGGGAAATCCGGGCATGTTATCCAGTTTTTCGGTTCCGGCTGCTTGGCCGCCGAAGGCGGCGCGTTCGATCACCAGGGTGTCGATGGCTTCGCGGGCCGTGTAAAGCGCCGCTGTCAGTCCGGCGGGCCCGCCGCCCAATACGATCAGGTCGTAATGGCTGCGGGCAGCTTTGGTTTTCAGACCCAGTTTGGCAGCCAATTCCGCATTGCTGGGCTCTACCAGAAACGAGCCGTCGGCAAAGGTAATCGTCGGGATAATGCGCTTGCCGTTGTTTTTTTCAATGACAAATTTCTCGGCTTTCTCATCTTGTTCAATATCTACCCAGTTGTAGGGGATCTGGTGCTCGCCCAGAAACTGCTTGCTGCGGCGGCAGTCTGGGCACCAGTGGGCTCCGTATACGGTGATATCCGAATCAGTCATGGCAATTCTCCTTTCAAACATTTAACGCGCCGGCTCGGGCTGAGCCAGACATGGATCACTGTCAGCGGAGTTGACCTCCACGGTGACATGGGCGATCTCATCATAGTCAGCCAGCAGTTTTTTATAATGGTCAGGCGACTTGGGGAAATGGGTGACGATGGAGACAATGGCCGACAGGTGATGCGAGCCCACCCGCCAGACGTGCAGATCGGATACGCGGTTGTCCGAATCCGCCTCGATGACAGAGCGGATTTCCGCAATCGCTTCCTGATTGACATCTCGATCCAGCAACACCTTACCGCTGTCCACCAGTAAGCCGTAGGACCAGCGGCTGATGATCAGGGCTCCGACAATACCCATGATGGGATCCATCCAGATCCAGCCGAATGCTTTGCCGGTAAACAAAGCGATGATGGCCAGCAGAGACGTCAGGGCATCGGCCAGCACATGAAAATAGGCCGCTCTCAAGTTGTGGTCGCGAAATTTTTTAGTATGGTTGTGATTATGGCTGTGGCCGTGATGGTGAGCATGTTTTTCCTGCAGTAAAAATGCACTGATCACATTGACCACCAGGCCGATAAAAGCCACCGCAATGGCTTCGTTAAAGCGAATGGGTTGAGGTGAGACCAGGCGCTGGATTGACTCAACGCCGATCAGTAAGGCAATCACTGCCAGGACTACCGCACTAGCAAAGCCCCCCAATACGCCGACTTTTCCGGTCCCAAAACTGTAATTGGGGTTATCCGAGTGCCGGCGCGCATAATAGTACGCAAAGGCCGTGATGCCCAATGCGACGGCATGGGTCCCCATATGCCAGCCATCGGCCAGCAGGGCCATGGAGCCAAACAAATAGCCTGCTGAGATCTCGATAATCATCATCGACAGGGTCAGTACAATCACCCGGCGGGTGTTGCGTTCGCCGTGCCCGTCTTCGATATTATAGCGGTGGCGGTGTTTCCATTTTTGTAACGTGTGAATATGCATAATCGTTCTTTGTCCTAAAGGTTATATGTGGCGATGATTAAAAACAGTATTAAACTGCCTTTAATATATTTAAGCAGTTACCGTCTTTTTTCAACACAGAACTTTACTAATTAAATTAGGGGTCAAGTCTACGATTGACCTTTATTGTTCGATATGCTACCAGAATTTTATGAGCAGGCCTTTACGAATTGAGTATCCCGGAGCTTGGTATCATGTCATGAATCGGGGACGCCGGGGCGAAATAATTTTTTCCGAGCAAAAAGATTACCATCGGTTTATTGACCTGCTTATAGAGTCCTGTGAATTGTGGAATATCCGTATCAGTGCTTATTGCCTCATGCCGAATCATTATCACCTACTTATCCAGACACCAAATGGTAACTTATCTAGATGCATGCGCCACATCAATGCTGTTTACACACAACGATTTAATAGGGCTTATGATTGCGATGGGCAATTATTTCGTGGGCGGTTCAAATCTATTTTAGTCGACGGTGACTCTTACTTACTGCAGTTAGTTCGCTATATTCATCGAAATCCGCTAAGATCAAATCTTATTAGTGACTTAGATGACTATCGATGGTCTAGCCATGTAGG
The DNA here is from genome assembly GCA_050122435.1 of Desulfobacterales bacterium. Lineage (GTDB taxonomy): Bacteria > Desulfobacterota > Desulfobacteria > Desulfobacterales > JAHEIW01 > JAHEIW01. The sequence goes on along the minus strand of JASFIX010000206.1, from coordinate 3,576 downwards.
ATACATTTCCAAGGCAGTAAAATGGAACTGGCTGTATAAGGATTTTATTTTATCGATGCTATCTTCAAAAAAAATCGATCAAGTACGCTTCTATAGGCGATTCGTCCGTGTGAACGATAGCGAAGAAATTCTTCAGGTCTTTGAAAGACCAAAGTGGCCCCCTTTTCTCGGTGGCACTCAATTTCTTAATTGGATCAAAGTGACCTTTTTTGAGAAGAAGAGACAAAAAGAGGTTCCGGATTCGGTACACTTGGCGCCAAGTCTGTCAAAAATAAAAGCGGTGGTCTGTGAAAATTATGATATCCCGGAGGCAGTTATACTAAAAGCACGAAGAGGCATTTCCAACGAGCCAAGAGATGTGACAATATATCTAACTCGAATGCTTCGGCAAGAGGGTTTGCGGGAGATTGGTGCAAAATTTGATCTTAACAACTATAGTTCAGTTAGCAGTGCAATTGAACGAGTGAAATCTATGATGTTGAAGGATCAAAGGTTTCGTTTGCGTGTGGAAGAAATAAGACAACATGCTATAAAAAGCCAAACGAAGACTTGACCCCTTAACTTAAGATAGGAGGCAAAGAAAATGGGGAAGCTTGATGGGAAAATAGCCATTATAACAGGGGCTGCGGGCGGAATCGGCCTTGAAATCGCCAGACGGTTTAACCGGGAAGGTGCCGGGGTCATGATCTGCGATCGAAAACAAAATCAGCTGGAGAATGCGCAAGAACAAATTTCTGCCGGCGGGGAACGAGTTTTAACCGTAAGCGCGGATATAACCTCTGAAGAGGACATTCATCAGGTGGTTTCCCTGACTGTAGAACATTTTGGTGGCATTCACATTCTGGTCAACAATGCCGGTGTCGTCAGGTTTGGCAAACTGGAGGACACAGACCACCTTGCCTGGCGGGATGTAATGCGAACCAACGCTTATGCTCCATGGCAGTTTATGGTTGCTGTGTTACCAGAGATGCGCAAGGCTGGCGGCGGATCAATCATTAATATATCCTCTATTAATGGCATCAAAGCCTTTGCGGGCATGGGTGTCTATAGTGCTTCTAAAGCAGCACAGCAAATGCTGTCGCAAGTAATGGCTATGGAAGTTGCCACGGATAAGATCCGGGTTAATTCGATTTTACCCGGTCTGGTAGAGGACACAGCGTTTCTTTATGAAGAAATTGGCAAGGAAAATTTACCCGATTTTTTTGCGTCTCTCAGGTCTCTTCACCCTTTAGGAAGGAACACCACACCCAAAGATGTAGCAGATGCTGCCTTGTTTTTAGCATCGGATCAAAGTGAATTTATAACCGGTGTCCTGCTGAACGTCGATGGTGGACGTCACCTGGCTACCAATCGCCCTCCGGCGGCCTGAGAGTCTTTTTCTATCTTCTGCAAAAAATCTTGCCTTCCTAAGAATGGTATGTAATCCTTTTAGTAAAAATTAGTAAAAAAACAAAATGAAATCGAGAATAAAAGATGAATAAACGGATGGAAAAAATATTGTTTTATGCGTTGTTCAGCTTAGTTTTTCTAAGCCAGGCGGTGACGGCTCATGAAAAAAGTACTGCCGAAGAATTCTTAAAAAGCAACCTTGATGCCGTATTTGTGGTTTTGCAGAAAAAAGATCTGTCGCAGCAGGCCAAAAACAGCGAGATCGAAGAAATTGTTACCCCTATGTTCGATTTTGAACTCATGGCCAAACTTTCATTGGGCAAGAAATACTGGCCGGATCTCACCCAAGACCAGAGGGAGAGATTTACGGAACTTTTTGTTCATCGCCTGCGGCAATCCTATCTGGATAAACTGACGTCCTACACGGATGAAAAGATTGATTACGAAACTCCGGTAGCCGTTAAGAAAAAGGTTCATTTGCCCACCCAGCTTATTTCTAATGGCAAGAAAATTTCCATGCTATATAAGCTTTATCCATCGAGTAATAGCTGGAAAATTTATGATATCGAGATTGAGGGTGTTAGTATTATCCGCAGTTACCGGTCTCAATTTAACGAGATTTTGCAGAAAGGCACTTTTGACGATCTTTTAAATAAAATGGAAAAACCGGCTACCAACTAAAAACGCTATCTTTTAATATAAGCAATCATATGGAAAAATTTCACTTCCTTATCACCGGTTTCTACGATCGGGTTGTTCTAGAATATCCGAGAATCGTCATACTCGTCATACTCGTATTGATTTCCTTCCTGAGTTATAAGGCAGCCGACTTCAGGCTCGATGCCTCGACCGAAACTCTGATTATCGAGACCGATGAAGATTTGCGATACTCACGACTGATTAAGTCGCGATATGGTGGATATGATTATTTATTGATAACATATTCGCCTAAAACCGATTTGTTTTCAAATGAGTCCCTGAAAAAGCTTGCCCAGTTACGCGATGACTTAAAGCGGACGAAACGGGTCACTTCGGTAGTTTCCATACTGGATGCCCCCTTGCTTGAAAGTCCTCCCGTGCCGGTCAAAGAACTTGCCACCAGCTTACAAACTCTTGAATCGCCAAAAGTAGATCACAAACTGGCGAGAATTGAGTTCAAAGACAGTCCCCTGTACCAAAATCTGCTTGTCAGCCCGGATCTGAAGACCACCGGCCTTCAGGTCAATTTTCCTATTGACGAGGTCTACCAGGACTTATTAGTCCGTCGCGACCATTTTCGAGAAAAAGCAACCAGGGGCGCTCTAACAGACGCAGAAATTATCGAATTCAAAGACCTCAAAAAGCAAATCCAAAGGCGCCGGGAAATACAAAGGCAAATCCGAAATGAGGATATCGCCGCCATCCGGGCCATTCTGGACAAGTACCGCCAAGATGCCCAACTTTTCCTGGGCGGAATCAGTGTTATAACCGACGATTTAATTCGCTTTGTAAAGCAGGACTTGAAAATATTCGGTATCGGAGTCGCATTGTTTTTGATCATTACCTTAAGCATTATTTTTGGCAAAATTCGCTGGGTGGTATTACCGATGCTGTGCTGCGTTTTTTCCGCCATTGCCATGATGGGTTTTCTGGGAATGTTTGACTGGAAGGTTACCGTTATATCTTCCAATTTTATCTCATTGCAGCTGATCATTACAATGGCGATTACGATCCATTTGATCGTGCGCTACAAGGATCTTGCGATGCAAAATCCTGAAGCTGAACATCGTCAGCTTATCCTTGACACGGTGGGCTTAATGCTGACACCCTGTCTGTATGCCGCTCTGACGACGATGGCCGGATTTGGCTCACTGCTGTTGTGCGATATCCTACCCGTCAGAACCTTTGGCTGGATGATGAGTGCCGGTATCGCGGTTTCGCTGATTGTAACTTTTCTACTCTTTCCGGCCGGACTGATGTTGCTGGGCAAAGAAGCGCCGCAGGCCGAAAAGGCAAAGCGTTTCTCCTTTACATCTGCCCTGGCCAGGTTTACCGAAGCACGCGGCACCCTGATACTCTGCGTTAGCTGCCTCATCCTAATTATGAATGCCATCGGTATTACCAGACTCGTTGTTGAAAACAGCTTCATTAATTACTTTAAAGATGACACCGAAATTTATCAGGGCCTGAAAGTCATTGATGAAAAGC
>JASFIX010000205.1:0-7067 GCA_050122435.1 Desulfobacterales bacterium | reverse complement strand
CGTGTACCAGGAAAGTTTCACCCGGCTCGAGCCTTGCGCGATCGAACACATTGGACCAGACGGTAAAAAAGGTTTCCGGCAACGCCGCCGCCTCATCCAGCGGCAGCCCCGCCGGTACCGGCAGACACTGACCGGCGGGTACGGCCACGTATTCCGCATATCCGCCTCCGTTTGTCAGTGCACACACCCGATCCGAAATCGACCAGTTTGATACGTCACTGCCGGTGGCCGTTATTTCACCGGACACCTCGAGACCAAGGATCGGGGAAGCACCCGGAGGGGGAGGGTAGAGCCCCTGCCGCTGCATCACATCCGGTCGGTTCACGCCGGCCGCATGGACCTTGATCAACACTTCGCCCTTTCCGGGATCCGGTACCTGGCCCTCTTTAATTTCCATGACTTCCGGGCCGCCATTTTCGGAAATATTGATATAACGCATTTTTAGTCTTCTCCTGGAACAACTTGCCGAATTTTTTATATCGGCTCAAAAGTTTCGTTCCCGCCTTATTTTTTCGTAACTGTCCTGAATTTCACGGAAGCGATCAGAGGCAAAATCGATAAATTCTTCCGGCAGTCCTTTTGATATAATAACGTCGGGATGAAAGTCCTTTACCAGTTTCTTGTAGTTGGATTTGATTTCCTCATTGGTCGACTCGGGCGTGCAGTTGAGCGTTTTGTAATGTTTGGCAATGTCATCGAAATAGACCGCTTTCATATCTTCGAATTGATGATCGCTGATATGAAAAATCTCTTTGACTCTCTTTAAAGCGGCTTCTTCCGCCGGATGAAAAGTACCGTCGGCCGCAACGATTCTGAATAGAAGGTCAAAATAGGAAATCAGCAGGGCAGGCTGGTTTTGTACCATACTGTACAACTGGACGGCAAAATCATCGATCGCGTGCGGTGAGTTTTTGGCCTCGTTGAAAACCTGACGGGCAAATTGTTTTTCTGTTTCGTCCATCGGCAGTCCGTTGATGAAATCCTGTACGACTGCAATTTCCTCTTTGGTTACCACACCGTCTATTTTGGAAAGCTTGCCCAGGATTGAAAACAAACTGATGAAAAAGGCAGCCTGGGCCTTTTCAGCATACCCGAATTGCGGTTCCGGAATTGTGCGGCCGGCCTGCGCGGCGAAATCCATCTTTTTGTCAACCAGCACATGCCCCAGTGCCGCTCCGGCGATAGCACCAAGAGGCCCGCCAAACAGCAGCCCCATAGATCCGAATGTCAGTTTTCCAAACCAACCCATTGAATTCCTCCTAAAAAAGAAAACGTTTCGTTATACATTTCCGAGAGTGTTAACTGAAAAATAGTGAGCGGTCAAGAATGTTGGGCGGGAGGTTGCACTAAATTTCATCCGCAGATTACGCAGATTAACGTAGATTTTAAAAACAAAAAAAGGGGGACGGGCTTGATTTTTTGCGTTTCTTTCGATTGCGGAATTCGGAATTCGGATTTTTAATTAGCCACGGATCCTTCTTCGCTAAAGCTACGCAGGACAAGCCCCACACGGACTTACACAGACGATTAAATAATAAAAATATATCCACAGATTACGCAGATTACCGCAGATTATAAAATAGTTTAAATAAAATTAGCCGCAGATCCTGCTTTCCATCCTCCGTAGCAGGCTGCTGCGGAGGACGGGCGCTCTGGCAAGCTATGCAGGACAAGCTCACACGGATTTACCCTGTTAAATCCTCCGGAGGAGGTCCGCTTCGCGAAATTTAACAGGGCAAGCACAAACAATTAAATAATGGTGCAAAGCACAAGGTTAGGCATTGCAAAAATTGTATCGTTTGCAGCTTTGTTGAATCCGGGACTGCTGTTGATTTTATTCGGTTACTGTGTACTGAAGATCGCCTAAGTTTAAGTCCGAATCTTGCATTTCCTGAATGATGTCGACCTGCCAGTCGCCGGTTTTATCTGTGGGGATTTTTTTCCATATTCGGTAACGCAGGGAGCCGGGGAGCTCAAAATTTGAAACGCTGCGTACCTTGTTGTTTCTTTTGTAATGAATGATGATGTCGGCTGTATCACCGGAAGGAACCAGATAGTTCATCCATAAATAAACCTCGCGGTCCTTTTGAATCTGCCCACCTGTAATTTCCTCCTGACATTCATATTTCAATGGGCCTTCTTCATAAATCTGGGAGCATAGTTTATGGGCCATTAAAATTGCACCCTGGCCTTTTCCCTGATGATAATAATCGACCACCTTCTTGGCATCCGCGGCTGCAGGTTTTTCCTGCGCCAGAATACTCGCCGGCAGCCAGACCAGCATACAAACCAAAAGCCCAATCGTAATCATTTTTCTGTTCATTTTGCCACCTCCTGTACAGGGGTTCAAAGGTTCACAGTTCAGGGTTATCCGCAGATTACGCAGATTTACGCAGATTATAAAAAGAAAAAGTTCGTGGATTAATCGATGGTATCCGTCCCTTGCCAATCTAGATTAAGAGATGCAAGTTTTGTGCACGGGCATCTTTTTCTGGATTGGTCATGATTTCAGATGGTTGATTTAGGCGCGAAATGGGCGAAGGGGTGGGGGAGTTATAAAAGTAGACATGGGTGTATGATTTGCGGCACATATCGTCAGGTTATCCGCAGATTTCGCAGATTTACGCAGATTAAAAAATAGTTTAAATAAAATTAAAAAAAGGGGACGGGGTTATTTGAATGCGGAATTTTAATTAGCCTCCCCGGTGGAATCCTCCTATCCGTCTTCGTTAACCGCCGTCGCTATAGCTATGGCGGGTCAAGAAACTTCGCCGCGACAGGAAGGAGGGCAGCAAAGCTGCATTCCACAGGGCAGGCCCCGGTTGAAAACCATCTTCGATGAGCTACACCCGAATTTCTTGACCGGATGCAGAAATAATTGTTAGAAATGAGGATTCGGAGATCATGCAATAACTCGAACTCGTATTTCAGTCGTAACCGGTCATTTTAATTGAATTACCATCAAGGAGGGGCACATGTTTGAAGCAGTGGCAAGTCCTTATCTGGTCAGCGAAGATGGCAAATTTCGTGTCAAAACCGCTGCGACCGAACCGCCGAAGGATTCTCCGGACAAAAAGGAATGCAAGCAGCGCATCAGGAAACTCATCGACGAGATTTCCGATTTACAGCGCATGCTATATGCGCATGACCGCTATGCCATCCTGCTGATTTTCCAAGCCATGGACGCGGCCGGAAAGGACAGCACTATCCGGAGTGTGATGAGCGGGATCAACCCGGCCGGATGCCAGGTATTTTCGTTCAAACAGCCTTCGCCTGAAGAGCTGGACCATGATTTTTTATGGCGCAGTGCAAAGCGCCTGCCCGAACGCGGCCGAATCGGCATCTTTAACCGCAGTTATTACGAAGAAGTGCTGGTGGTCAGGGTACACCCGGAATATCTCGAAGCCCAGAAACTTCCGTATGATGTCGATCTGAAAAACATCTGGCGGCAGCGCTATGTCTCAATCTGCGATCACGAAAAGCATCTGGTGCTTAACGGCACAGTCATATTAAAATTCTGGTTGAATGTGTCCAAGGAGGAGCAACGCCGGCGATTTCTTTCTCGCATCGACGAGCCCAGAAAAAATTGGAAATTCTCCGCCGGCGACGTGAATGAAAGAAAATTTTGGCAGGATTACATGGCCGCTTACGAAGCAGCCATCAATGCCACCTCGCGTTCGTGGGCACCGTGGTATGCCATCCCCGCCGATGATAAGCCCTTCATGCGCCTGTGTGTTGCTGAAATCATCGTTCAATCTCTTAAAAAATTGAAACTGAAGTATCCGGACGTCGGCGTCAGGGAAAAAGCCAGATTTGAGGAACTGCGGGCGATGCTGACAGATTGATATTTGATTAAATAACGGGACGGGGTTATTCGATTGCGGATTGCGGATTTCGGATTGCGGATTTTTTTAACCGCAGATTACCCCGGTTGAATCCCCAAGGAGGGCAGCATAGCTCTTCCGGTGAGCTGTCATGTTTAAAGGGGCTTTTAAATTTGCAGATATGTTCGAATATCACCAGTCTTTCAGACTCTTAAAGAAACTTTCAGGTATTAGTATAAATACATTTTGAGGATCGATGATTTGATACGTTACGTCTCCGTCGGCGAGAAAGAATTTTAATGTATGTATAGAATGCCACCATTTGTCATTAGAAAAGTCGATTTTAGAAAAGTCGAACCGCTTATTATCTTTATCATAAGGTAAAATACCCCCCGTATAAACTTCCAGAATGTCGGCAAATATAGACTTTTCATCTTCAACAGTTTTAATTTCACTCAGCTTTTTCTTCAGTTCAACAGCATTAATTGCACTCAACTCTTCTTCCGGCTGATTATCTGAATTCGAACAACCAGATATAATGCAACATAATAGAAAAACGAATAATATAATTTTGGTTTTCATAGGATTTCCTATTTATAGTAAACAAAAGTACCGATTAGATGGATGCATCTGGAGTTTTGAAAAGATAGTCGATCATTGATCATATTCAATTCCAATTCATTATTTTTGTGTATTTGCCTGAATTCCAATCGGGAGAATGCTCTTGATATGATTCCGGACATTTTCCGCTGCTGTCTTGAACAACGATTGTGATCTTCGAGAGTGCGTCTCCCGTTACCCATGCGATATTTTGGTCTTTTCCATTGTTGGAATGTAAAGTGAATCCCAGATATACTGATTCACCATTTATTGTCGGCAATGTGGTATGTTCAGGATCAGTAAAATAATCAGCTATGGCAGCGGCTATATGATTCGCATCGGATTTAGCATACTGGCAGTATTGTTCCGGCCGATACCAAACCATACCCGGCAGTATGATACTCATTATTATGAGCAGGATGATAAATATGCAAAATGATTTAAATACTGTCCAAAATATCTTTTTTCCCTCTATTTTTGGTTTTTCCTTATCTTGCACAATACCTCCCTGGTTGATCCAGATTTAGCCATGAATGCTGATTGACGAATTCTTGAGGCGAATGTAGCGACATCTATATATTTTATCGGTTGTTTAGCCTAAATTCCTGAATAAAAAATGATTCTGGGGAGGGGATTATTCGATTGCGGATTTCGGATTTTGGATTTCGGATTTCGGATTTTAATTAGCCACGGACACACACGGACTTACACAGACGCTTTAGTTTAACAAAAAAGGGGGACGGGGCTAGCCTATTGCGGATTTCGGATTGTAAATTGCTGATTTAAAAATAGGGGACGGGCTTGATTTTTTGCGTTTTTTGGAATGCTGTAACAAACACTTTCACTTCTTACAAAAGAGGCTTGAGATCGATTAATAGTCTTGAAAACGCGATCGCACGCACCTGACGGCTCAATAGAAATGTTTGATCGCCGGCATGAATAATATCTAATTGCTTGAGTCTTAAGTCGGATATTGCGTTACGCATGGATTTTGTAATTTGGGGCGAGCTGGTCCGTTTGATTTCAAAGCCAAGCCGCCTGCGTCCTCTAACAACCAGGAGATCCAATTCAGCACCGGCATGTGTTGCCCAAAAAAAGCATTCCTCAGTACGAGCACCCAGCCTTCTGATAATCTGTTCGAGCACAAAGCTTTCCCAAGATGCACCTATTTTAGGGTGCCCCTCAAGATCCCTAAGCGTTCTCAGATTAAGCAGGGTATGCAAGATACCTGTATCAGCAAGGTATACTTTAGGCGCTTTAACCTGACGTTTAGAGATATTTTCATGCCAGGGTAAAAGCTGGCGAACAACAAGCGCAGATGACAAAAGATCTAAATAGTTTCGAACCGTTGTATCAGCAACACCAAAAGATCTCCCGAATTCAGAGGCGTTCCAGGTTTGGCCGTGATAGTGCGCCAGCATCGTCCAAAAACGACGCAGGGTAGCTGATCTTATGGTGATACCCAATTGCGGCAGATCTCTTTCCAAAAAAGTTTGTATGAATGCACGTCGCCACTCCTCACTTTCCGCATGCGAACGTGCCAAAAATGATCTTGGAAATCTCCCGCGGAGCCAAAGCCGCATATGTTGATCCGCTCCAACTTCATCAAGCGAAAAACCGTCTAATTTGTGATAGATGATCCGACCTGCAAGTGTCTCAGCGCTCTGCTGCAGGAGGTCAGGTGAAGCACTTCCGAGGATCAAAAACCGGGCTGGCGATTTCGGTCGATCCACTAAAACTCGAAGAACAGGAAAGAGGTCAGGGTATCTTTGAATCTCATCGATGACGACTAAACCCTTTAGCCCCTTTAGCGCAAGCATGGGATCGCTGAGTCGTGTCAGATCTTCAGGATTCTCCAGGTCATAATAGGTGACTGGCCTTTTGATATCCGCAACGAATAAACGTGATAGGGTTGTCTTTCCGACTTGCCGCGCACCTATTATTGCGACCACGGGATTGTTCCGAATTAACTTTTTTAACTTTTTGATTTCTTGGAGGCGTTGGATCATGGTAGTTTTTTACCTTGAAAATTCGGTGATGTCAACAGAAATTTCAATGTAAATGAGGTGAGACTGGAACTAAAAAAGGGGGACGGGGTTACTTGAATGGGGAATTGGGAATGGGGAATGCGGATTTTTTTACAGCGGAACCGATCACCCCGGAATATCTGCCACCCCGGAAAGAACGTATCGCGGGTGATAAGCAAAGTGCTTGAGGTCTTCTTCGCTGGTGACCCCGCTGAGCACAAGCACGGTATCGATACCCGCATGAATGCCGGCGATGATGTCTGTGTCCATCCGGTCACCGACAATGGCGGTGTCCTCCCGGTCGCAGCCCAGCAGCTTTCTGCCGTGACGCATCATGATCGGGTTGGGCTTTCCAACGAAGTAGGCTTTCGTATCACTGGCCAACTCGATGGGGGCAATCAGTGCGCCGGTAGCCGGAGCGAAGTCCTTGCCCATCTTGTCCGTCATGTCCGGGTTGGCGCCAATGAGTTTGGCGCCGTTTCGGACGAGGCGCACGGCGCGTTCGATCTTTTCATAGCTGTAGGAACGGCTCTCTCCCACCACCACGTAGTCCGGATTGATTTCGTTCATGGAGAAACCAACATCGTACAGTGCATTGATCAGCCCTGCCTCGCCG